>CAYWMH010000351.1:1819-2355 GCA_964459315.1 uncultured Verrucomicrobiota bacterium | reverse complement strand
TCCCATCGTATGCCGACCTGTCGGGTTTTATGTAGTGATTGGAGGCGTGAAAAACCGGGCGCTCGGCCTCGATCATCACCGGTGTTGACGCTGGCAGAACCGAAATCGTGAGCGGCGTCGATGTCTCGCCTCGCGTCCAGGCCGGTCCCGCAGAGCAGGAGGCCCTGACGTTCACCCGTACCGAACCCGGGTCCGAGTGACCGCTGGCCAGCACGCTCAATCGTACGACCTCTTCGCCGTCCGGTTCCAGTTCAAAACCCGCGCCGATCGGAACGGGACGCAGGCTGTCGGGCAGTCCCGTCCATTCGATTCGGCCCCGGACCGCGGTCGTGGATCGGTTCCGGACGGTCACAGACACCCACTGGCGTTCTCCCGGCGCAATGCTCAGCTTCTTCGCATCGCAGTCCAGCAGGAGCGTGCTTGGTGCCCTGTTCGTATCCAATGCGAAAGCGTGTGATGCCTGCCCCTCACCCGGGACGGTCCATCGTGATTGCGTTGGTTCGATGCTGAGTCCGGGAGGCAAATCCTTCCAGCTC
>CAYWMH010000351.1:0-1809 GCA_964459315.1 uncultured Verrucomicrobiota bacterium | reverse complement strand
TCAGATCAACGACCTGGCGCCGGTTCAGCGGATTCACACATTCCAAGACGACGGTGGCAGGGGCATCGCCGGGAAGAGGAATGCCGCCGGGCACCACAAAAACGCAGGCGCGGCCGGCCGGCACGAAAGCAAGCAGGTCCGCCTCGACCCCGGCGGCCGCACTCTTGAATTGGACCTCGTGCTCGCCGGCGGACATGAAGATCGACGCGGAGAGGGTGAACCAGCGCCACGCATCACTGCGAACATCGGATGTCACCTTCAACCATTCGCCGCTGTCCACGCGCATCATCAAGCTCGGGCCCGGCCCGCACCGCCGGGCGCGAACCATCATCTGATACGTGCCCGCCTTACTGATATGGGCCGTGATCCGGCTGGATTGAGGCAGGTCCAGGCCCGCTCCGAAGCGGACGAAATCTCCTCCCGAAACGTTCGGACCGGATTCGATTGAAACATCGGGCGCCAGCCACATGGGATGAGACAGCTCAAATTTTTCGACGCGCCGGCCGTCATCGGCCTCCGCGGGCTCGCCGTCCCGGCCGACCAACGCCGCGCGCAATGCGTGCCGGCCCTGAGCGGGTCGCCGGGTCGTGGAGAGGCGGCAGGTTGCCTCGGAGCGGCGGGGGTCGAGCGGCAGCGCGAGAGATGGGGCTGGACACCATCGGCGCATAATCGCCATGCCGCCGGGAATGCGCTTGGCGCTGAGATTCATCTCCTTGGACTCGCGGCGGCCAAAGGTCTGGTTGTTGAAAATGTCGACCGCGCGGGTGAGGTAACGGTCGTCGCCGGTGATCTCATATGCGACGGCGAGAGCCTCGATCACCCAAGTGAAGCCTCCGTGGCGAGTCTCGGTGGGGTGGAATTCACTGAGGATTCGTTCCGCATACAGCGTGATGGCGCGGGCGAACCGCTTGTCGCCGGTCAGTCGGTAGTATTCGATGATGGGCAGAGCCACGACCTGGATCATCCAGCCCTGGGCGCTATCCACCAGGTGGGGAATCGACCCGTAGTATGGCCACGGTTCCGGCACCTGGAGAAAGGTCTCCACATAGAACCGCGCCGGCTCGAGATAACGCTGGTCCCAGGTGTCGGCATACAGCGATAGAAACGCCAGTGCCGGCCATCCATACTCGCGCGACATCTGCGTGATGCCACCCGTACCGTCGTCATACTTCACCGGAAGCCTTTGGCGCAGCTTGGCACTTCCGTGATTCAGTCCCATCTGGCGAGCGCGGGGGTCGGCAAACAGGTGCCCGAACGCCAGCAAGCCCTCCACCCAGGCGTGCCCGCCGCCCGACTGGGGCTTGTAGCCCATGCCTTGCGGGCCGTGGACGTGCTGCCCCCCGATCCGCGACGGGGGATAGTGGCACTGATCGATGTCCATCCAGTGCCGGCCGGCGATTTCGGCTTCGTGAAAGAAGCGCCGGTCTCCCCGGCGCGAGAACTCGTGCAGGAACGTCAAGGTGCCGTCGTACTCCAGGTTGAGCCAGGCGTTGCCGCCCGGATCATCCCAGTAGTTGTCCCCGCGGGTGCCGCCGGTGGCCATCGTAGCGCGGTACGCGCCGCAGAAGGAATCACCGTAGTCCCGCATGCCGTAGTGCCGTTGCGGCAGCTCCTCGCGCCGGCGGCGGGTGTAGGCGGTAGCCGCAACATCCATACTCGATTCATACTGGCGAAGAAGGTCGGGGTCGTAAGCTCCGAGCTCGCCCAATGCCCTGGTCTGCTCAACCCAGCTCGTCGGGGTCGGGGCGAACAATGGCTGTTCGAAGCCTGCCGCGATCGTCCGCGGTGCGACCGCTCCGCTGCCGCCGG
>CAYWMH010000350.1:0-2365 GCA_964459315.1 uncultured Verrucomicrobiota bacterium | reverse complement strand
GACGCTGAGTTGGCGGCACTCGGCCTCGACCGGGACATCGACGCCAATCCGCTCAAACAACGCCCTGGCCTTCGCCGACTCGTCCCGCTTGGGGATGAAGCTGATGCGGCTAGGTTCCTGCCCGAGGAAAATATTCTCTCGGGCGGACAAGTGCGGGATGAGGTTGAACTCCTGATAAATGATCCCGATGCCGGTCGCCTGCGAAGCCTGCGGGGTCGAGACAGCGGCCGGTTGCCCGTCGATCTCGATCGTGCCCTCGTCCGGTTGGTGGGCGCCGCCGAGAATCTTGATGAGCGTGCTTTTGCCCGCGCCATTTTCACCGAGCAGCGCAAGCACCTCCCCGGTGTGAAGCGAGAGGTCGACTCCCTTGAGCGCCTTGACGCCGGGGAACGATTTCTGGATGCCGCGCATCCGCAGCAGGGGGGCTTCGGATGCCGCGTCGGTCGGGGGCATGGGGGCGTTACTTCAGCTCGGGATCCGCATCGGCAGCGGCCTTGTCGTAGATCGTGGCCGGGATGAGGGTTTCCTTTTCAAACGCCTCGCCGGCCTGGTACTTGACGATGTTCTGCACAATCTGTTGCCCCATTTTGTCCGGGTGCTGAATGGGGTCGGCGAAAATCTTGCCGTCCTTGATGGCCTGTTTGCCATCGAGTTGGCCGTCGAAGCCGATGATCTTGATTTGATCCTGCCGCTTGGCTTCCTCGATGGCGGTGTAGGCGCCGAGCGCGGAGGGGTCGTTGATGGCGAAAACCGCCGCGAGATCGTCGTGCGACTGGAGGGCATCCGCGGTGGACTGGTAGCCCTCGGTGCGTGCGCCGTTGCCGTCGAGTTCCGCCACGATTTCAATTTTGCCGGTGGTGCGCCCGGCGTTGTGGGCATTGATGACCTCCTTGAAGCCGTTGACGCGCAGCACGCAGGAGTTGGCCTTCTTAAAATCGAGCACCAAGACCTTGCCTCCGTTTTCGCCAAGCGCCTTGATCATGGCCTCGCCGGCGAGTTTGCCTCCCTGAAAATTATCGGTACCGACGTGGCCGGCGATTTCCACCCCCTCGGCGGCGCACTTGGCATCGACCGTGAACACCGGGATGCCCTTTTCATTGGCGGCCTTGACGGACGGCCCGATCGAGAGGCGGTCACACGGCACGAGGATGATGGCGGTGACACCGCGTGAAATGAAATCCTCCATCTGGTCGGACTGCTTTTTGACATCCATGTCGGGGTCGACCATGAGGGTCTCATAGCCGTTCTTTTCCGCCTCGGCTTTGATGTTGTCGCCGATGACCTTGAAAAACGGATTGGACAATGTGAGTGGCGAGTAGGCGATGATACCCTTCTTTTCCGCGTTGCCCCCGCCTCCGCCATCGTTGCCGTCCGTGGGTTTCTCTGCCGAGGGTGAACAGCCGATGAAGGCGATTGAAAGGGCGGTCAGGCCAAGGAGTTGTGCAATGCGTTTCATGTTGATTTGAAAGCCAAAAGTGTGACCTGTGAATAGGGGAAAACGCGGCCTCGATCAAGTCTGTTTCGAACTTAACCAAGCGCGGCGAATCGCCGCTTGGCAGCACAAACCGGAGTCGGTAAATTCCCGGCATGCTCTTGCACTCACAGTTGATTCACCCGGAGATCAACGGCGTCCTTGGTCAAGCGGGCCATCACTCGAAGGTTTTGATTAGCGACGGCAACTATCCGGCCTCGTCGAAGATCGGGCCGGAGGCCGAGTTGGTTTCACTCAACCTCTCGCCCGGCGTCGTGACATGCAGTCAGGTGTTGAGGGCATTGGTGACGGCCATCCCGCTGGAGGCGGTGAACACCATGGGCATCCCGGCCGATGATCCGTACGCCAAGCACGGCCCACCGCCGGCTTGGACGGAGTACGAGCAGATTCTCGAGGAGGCCAAGCTCGACCTGAAGCTGGAGCCGATCGAAAAGTGGGATTTTTACGACGCGGTCATGTCGGACGACCACGTCCTGACCATCCAGACGGCCGACCAGGCGTTGTGGGCGAACGTCCTGCTCACTATCGGCTGCCGCCTGCCGTGAGCGGCTGATTTATTTTCCGCGTTCGGCGTTATTCTTTTTCCGTTGCAGCCACTCGTGGTGGACGCGGGCGACCTGGCCCATGTAGCCGTGGGCCTCGTGGCCCTTGGCGGCCTTGGCGATGTAGTCGGCCGCCTTTTTGTTTTCGCCCTGTGCTTCAAAATACAGGCCGAGGTAGAGGTGTCCGTAAAACAGGTTGCGCGCAAGGGCGGCCGGGCCGGGCTCGCCGGCCTTAATGGCGTCGAGCACCTGTTGCTCGTTGCCTGTGCCGGCGAAGAGGGCGTGAATTTCCTTCAGTGGCACCCGGCGGTCGGAGGTGATTTTAATAAAC
>CAYWMH010000349.1:0-2367 GCA_964459315.1 uncultured Verrucomicrobiota bacterium | reverse complement strand
GGGTCCGGGCCGTCCAGCACCCAGCCGGACTGCAACGTGGCCACGGCGCCATTCTCGAACTGCAGCGTGGCCCAGACAGAACTCGGGTAGCCTTCGCCCAGGTCGAAGCGTTCCACGGTAGACACTTCGCTCACGGGACAGCCCGTCAACCAGAGGCACTGGTCCAGTTGATGGATCATCAACGAAAATGCAAGGTGCGGTTTGCAGTAGGTCGCATACATATCCTTGGTGCGATGCTGGAAACATCGAATGGCCCGTACCCGGCCGGACTGATCCGCGCGACTCTTGGCGGCCCGGCACTGCGAAGTGAATCGAACGATGTGGCCGGGCATGAGGATTCGATCGGCCTGCCGGGCGGCTTCGACCATCTGCGCGGCGGACTCGGAACTGTCGGCCATGGGCTTCTCGACAAACACGTGCTTGCCGGCGTTCAAAGCGCATAACACACCCTCCAGGTGCGCCGACTCGTGGGTCAGGACCATCACCGCGTCCACATCAGCCGACTCGCACAACGCTTCCACGCTCGGATACACCTTTGAGATGCCGTAGCGCTGCGCCAGTTGCTCGGCCTTTTCGGGCGTGCGATTCTGGACCCCGGCTATCGTGACACCACGCGTGCCGGACAGACATGTGGCGATGTCCCCGGCCCAGGCCCCTGCACCAATCATGCCAATGTTCATATCTCAGTATCCTGTTCGCCCTGCTCGCCGGAAACCCCCTGATCCTGCATTATGCCCCGACTGGCAATGCTATTGGAATCTGCGGTAGAGTCCAGTATGCTCTCGGAACCTTAGTGTGTCCGGAGGTGCATTGAATCATGGCCCGGCAGGACAATGAACAGATAAAATCACTGCAAGCGGATTACGAGCGGGAAGGATACGCCATCGTCCGCGGTCTGCTCGACGAGGCGGAACTGGATGAGCTGCGCCGGGCAATCGACACGCCCTTGATGCAGCAAGAGCGTCAGGCCAATCGGAGGGATGACTATGGCGGCCTGTCGATCATCCACGACACCATGCTCCTGCACCCGCCGTTTCTAAAGTTGGCCCGGCACGAACGGCTTCTGGACATCATCGAGGCGTTGGTCGGCCCGGATATCGAGATTCAACACAGCAAGATCAACTGGAAGCCGTCGCAGAAAGGGTCCGGCGAGGTACACTGGCACCAGGACTTTCCATATTTGCCGCACACGAACCACGACCTGTGTGCAGCCTTCTTCGTGCTGGAAAAAACCACGCCCGAGAACGGATGCATGCGCGTTGTCCCCGGCTCGCACAAACTGGGCCAACTCAAGCACGTGGACGAGAACGGAAAGCTGTTGCGATACGTCAACGATGAGCGATTCGACCCGGGCACCTGCAAACCGGTCGATCTGCTCCTGGAGCCGGGCGACTGCTCTATTCATCACGTGCTGGCCCTGCACAGCTCATATCCCAACCAGTCGGACAATCCGCGATGCGCGGTGATCTACGAATTTCGCGCAGCCGATGCATTTCAACTCGGCGGCGGCGTCACGAAGACCACGGGTGTGGTAGTGCGAGGCCGGGCCTCTCAGACGGCCCGCTGCGAGGCCGGCGTTGTCATGATGCCGCCAAAGTGAGTTAGTTGCGCCAGCGCACGGGCTTCTCGCCGACGTCGGCAAGCACGGGTTCTACGAGTACACCCAGACGCACATGGTCTACATTCAGTATGACACGTAGGGGGATGCTGCCAGCGACATTGAATCTCGCCGGCCGCCGATGACTTCCGCCGCACTTCGGTGTCGCCCGACAACGACGTTCAATGAGCAGAACGACGATGCTGGAACAATGGATTGATAAGAACCGGGACGACTTGCTTGCCCTCACGGCAAAACTGGTCGCCACGCCGAGTCCGAATCTGCCGGGCGACGAGCGGGCCGTGGTCGAGGTGATCCTCGCGGAGTTCGAGCGACTGGGACTCGACGGGGCCGAGATCGCGGCCAAGGAGCCTCACCGGCCGAATGTTCTCCTTCGTCTGGCAGGCGATCAACCGGGGCCCACGTTGATGCTGTGCGGGCACAGTGACACCAAGCCGGTGGGTGATGCGACGCCCTGGAAGACTGATCCGATGGAGCCGGTCGTTCGAGACGGCAAGCTGTACGGGCTGGGCTCCACTGACATGAAAGGCGCCGTTGCAGCCATGATCTATGCCACGGCCGCGTTGAAGCAATGCGGTGTTCAATTGGCCGGTGACCTGCTGCTGGTGATCAACGCCGACGAAGAGCGCTCGATGAAACTGGGGTCGGAGTACCTGTCAACGGAATACGGCTTGAAGGCGGATGTCGCTTTGCTTGGTGAACCCTCCGCGATCCAGGGATCCGAGTTCGAGTTCTTGCACCTGTTGTCG
>CAYWMH010000348.1:0-2375 GCA_964459315.1 uncultured Verrucomicrobiota bacterium | reverse complement strand
TCTCCGGTTCCCGTCAACACAACGTCCACGCCGGGCTCGTGACGGACGTAGCGATAGGCGGCGTCGATGACGCTCTCGGCTCCGCCGGCATGGATCAGGAAGTCCAGCGGATCGTCGCTGTTAGCTAGCCGTTCCGGCACCTGGCCGTCCGCGACCAGCTCGCGCATCGCCTCGCGCAGCCGCTCCGATCGGCTGAAAATGCGGCGGACGGCAAACATCAGCAATGTGCCGATATTTTTGCGCTGGGTGTGTGCAAATACCCGCTCGCGCGGCTTCTGGTGCATCATGTGGAAGGCGACCATCATCACCTCCCAGCAATCGTCCTTGACGGCGCGGCTCAGCATGTCCTGGCAGTCGTCCATGGATGCAATCTCGGTGATCCCCAAGTGACGGAACTTGCCTTTGGCCTTCTCGGCGAGGAGAAGGGGAACCACGTTCTCGCGCACGTGCTCGTAATGCTGGGGCAGGACGCCATGAACATGAAATACGTCGATGTAGTCCGTGCCCAGGCGGCCCAACGATGCTGCCAGGCTGTCAACCAAGGCAGTAGGCGAAAACGGGGTTTCGTCTACGTCACTGTGCATCCGGGCTTTGGTGGAAATAATCACGGACTCTCGCGGCACAGCGGCGATCCCTTCGCCAACGATCTCCTCTGTCCCATAGGCGGCCGCGGTATCGATGAGGTTGACGCCAAGGTCCAGCGCCGTTCGTAATACGGTGACGGACTGCGCTCGGTTCTTATCTGTGCGCATCCCGAGGCGGCTACTGCCACCGCATCCGAGACCTGCAACACCAACCCGAAGGCCAGTCCGCCCCAACGTCGTTTGCTCCATCTTTCAATCTCCCGACTTAGATCCACCGCTTCACGCCTATAGCATGGGAATGATGCGGAAGGCATCGACAGCCCCATGCGTCCCGGTTGGCGCCACGAAGGCGCGTTCTCGAGGCGCGACAGGGTCGGCGGGATCATCAGATCATCGCCTGTCTCTGCCAGCAAGCGCCGTTCGGTGACTTATGAGCGGGCGGGGGAGTTGGCGGATCAGCTGAAGCTCGAGATCGCGGAGCTGATGGAGCATGTCGAGGCGGCCGACGGCGGTGAGGACGACGACCTCCGGGCGTTGCCCGAGGAGATCGCCCGCAGGGAGGCTTTGCGCGATCGGTTGGATTCGGCGCGTCGGCGCCTCAAGGCCCAGGCCAAGGCGCGCACCGAGGCGGAGCGGGCGGACTACGAGACCAAGGTGGCGGCGCGCGAGGAGCGCAGGGGCCGGTCCAAAAGCAAGCACCCGAAGCCGCCCGACGACACGCCGCGCCGCGATGAGCAGAGCAATTTGAGCGACCCGGACAGCCGGCCGATGCGTAAGAGCAAGAAACACGAGTACCGCCAAGCCTATAACGCTCAGGCCGTGGTGGACGCCGGGGGCTCTCAGTTGATCCTGGGCGCCAGGGTCAGCACCTGCGCCAGCGACCGCAATGAGCTGGTGGCGGACATCGAGACGATCCCCGCCGAGCTGGGCCGGCCCGAGACGGTCCTGGCGAACAACGGTTATGCCAACGGCAATGAGGTTGCAGTGCTTGCCAAGAGCGACATCGAGGCCCTGATGGCGACGGCTGCGGAGGGCTGCCGGCGGCGCCACGACTTCCACCCGGCCAAGGCCGAGGCGCCGGCGAAGGAACCAAAGGCCGAATGGCTCCAGGCCATGGCGAAAAACTCGCCAGCAAGGAGGGCCGCGCCCTCTTAAGGCTGCGTCAGCAGACCGTCGAGCCGGTCTTCGGCGTCATCAAGGCGGTCCTCGGCTTCACCCGCTTCTCCCTCCGCGGCCTGGACAAAGTGGCCGGCGAGTGGGACCTGGTGGCCCTGGCCTACAACTGCAAGCGGATTCACAAGCTCAAGCTGGAGATGGCTTCGTGACGGCCTTTGCCGCGCCACAACCCGCCCGGCCACACCCCGACAGCGCCGGAAATCGCCCGACCCATCCTCGCCGTTTCGCCGAACCTCGATCGCGCCACCGACAGACAACATCGGATCCACTCAACACCAAAATCCAAACATCAAATCCGACAGACTGTTAGGTTACTTTACTGCTCCTCCCCCTTGGCTATTTAGCTGATCAGCGACAGTAGGTGTTCTTAAGTTTCCCGGGGACATGCCGATAAATACCGGACAAGTTGAAGGGTCTCCCGCTTGATAGGTGTCCGATCTTTACAATTGCCACGGTCATCAAATTCGTCGAAAAACCACGCCACAGGGACACTCATAATCCGTGAAAATTCCCAGAGCCTGGATGCCGATACTCTAAATTGGCTCCTTGCTCGTTTTTTTGGATTCGTTGGAAGGTCACCCAGACGCATTCTCCTAGCTGTTCTTGGGAAAGGCC
>CAYWMH010000347.1:1788-2384 GCA_964459315.1 uncultured Verrucomicrobiota bacterium | reverse complement strand
TGGTAGAGCCCCAGATTGTGATTCTGGTTATTACGGGTTCGAATCCCGTCGGTCCCCCCATTACTTCCCATTTCCATTACTCCGCAATCCGCTGAGTTTCATGTCATGCCCGCCTCTTTTTCGACAGCCTCGCTGAACGGTCGGTTGGTTTCGTTGGACGAGGCCAAGGTTTCGGCGAGCGACCGCGGGTTTCTTTACGGTGACGGATTGTTCGAGACGATCCGGATTCATGCCGGCCGGCCATTTCTTTGGGAGTGGCACATGATGCGATTTACGGACGGCTCAGAATTGCTCGGCATCACCCTCCCGCAATCGACCGACTCGCTGCTCAGCACGGTTCGTGAATTGACCGACCGGAACGGCGGCCCCAAGAGTGTCGCCCGGATCACTCTCTCTCGCGGCACCGGCCAACGCGGCTACGCCGTCTCCGGCGACGAAACACCGACGTTGCTGATCACGCAACATCCGCTGCCAAGCCCACCAAGCAAACCGTTGTCGCTGGTGACGACCAAGGCACGAGTCGCGATTGGCGATCCGCTGGCCCAGGTGAAGTCGGCCAACAAGCTTGACTCCATCCTGGCCAAGCGCGAAGCGAC
>CAYWMH010000347.1:0-1778 GCA_964459315.1 uncultured Verrucomicrobiota bacterium | reverse complement strand
GACAGCGAAACAAGCAGACGACGGCTTGATACTCATCTCCAACTGCATCGCCACCGTGACGTCGTCAGCGAACCTGTTCTGGGTGGAGAATGGAGTGCTTCACACGCCGCCGATCTCGGATGGCGTCCTGCCCGGCGTCACGCGGCGGCTGGTGATCGATCTGGCTTCCGCGCTTGGCCAAGCGGTGCGGGAGGAGTCGGGCACACCGGAGCGCCTACGGCAGGCCGAGGCTCTCTTTGTCACTTCGTCGGCGACCGGCGTTATTGCGGTTGGCCAACTGGACGGCTCCACGCTTGGCACGCATCCGCTCGTCGCCCAACTGCAGGCGGCTCAAGAGGCGGAACTGGCCCGGCACGCCGCCGACCATGGTTGAGCGTCAGGACACCTTCTTGCGAGGGGCGCGCTTGGCCTTAGGCTTTGCCAAGCCGGCGCTGAGGTAGTCGAGGTAATTGATCAGCGACTCTCGCATCTGGTTGCGCGTCACGATGGCGTCAATCATACCGCGATCGAGCAGAAACTCCGCCGTCTGGAAACCCGGCGGCAACTCCGCCTGCGTGGTGTCCTTGATGACACGCGGCCCGGCAAAGCCTATCATCGCGCCCGGCTCGGCGATCACCAGGTCGCCGACGCTGGCGTAGCTCGCCATCACTCCGGCGGTGGTCGGGTGCGTCAACACGCTGATGTACGGCAGGCGCGCCTCGGAGTGATACGCCAACGCGCCGCAGGTCTTGGCCATCTGCATGAGGCTGAACATCCCCTCGTACATTCGAGCGCCGCCGCTGGTGGACACGATGATGACCGGCAGCTTCTTCTTCGTACCGGTCTCAATGAGACGCGTCAGCTTCTCGCCGACGACCGAGCCCATCGAGCCGCCGAGGAAGGAAAAATCCATGATGCCGAGGGCGACCCGGTGCGGTCCCATCCGGCACAGGCCGGTGATGACGGCGTCGTTCTCGCCGGTGCTTTCCCGGTAGCGCTCGAGCTTGGACGGGTACGACGCTACGCCAGTAAACTTCAGAATGTCCACGCTGCTCATCCCGGCGTCCATTTCCTTGAATGACTTTTTGTCGACGAGTGATGCCAGTCTCGCCCTCGCCGCAATCGGAAAGTGATAACCACACGACTTGCAGGTCTTGAGATTCTCCTCCAGATCCTTGTCGTAAATCAGCTCCGCGCACTTGCCGCACTTCGTCCACAAGCCCTTGGGGATGTTTTTTTTGCGGGACGGACCATCGCCGCCCTTCATTTTTGAGGAACCACTCCCCGGCTCAATGCCGGTCGGGATGGTCTCGACGTCGACGGTTTCAAGCTGCGGGCTGGTCTTGGAAAAATCTGATAAATCGGACATGTCGTTCAGCGGCTCGGCGAACCCAGCCCTCGCGCAAGCGTCCACACGCCGACCTCCGCTGCGCCTGCCTTTTTGCAGGCGCGCGCGCAGTCGCTCGTGGTGGCCCCGGTCGTCAAGACATCATCGACAAGCACAACACGCCTGCCGTTCAAACTTCGGGTGTTAGGCTTGAATGCACCACGCATGTTGGCCAGCCGCTCCGTCCGTGTTAACCGTGTCTGGGTCTGGGTCACTCGGGTTCGTTTCACCGCCCGGGTCTCAATCTCCAGGCCGGTCGCCCGGGCGAGATTGCGGCACAACCGCTCGGCCTGGTTGAAGCCGCGCTCGCGGAACCGTACCGGATGAAGCGGCACCGGCACAAGGCAATCGCCTCGCCAGGCGCGGATTTCTCCGATAGCCCTATCCCTTAACAACCGGTCAAACAGCGGCT
>CAYWMH010000346.1:1543-2390 GCA_964459315.1 uncultured Verrucomicrobiota bacterium | reverse complement strand
CTCCATACATCAGTGGGCGAGTCAACGACAGCCAGACAGAGTCCAAGCGCTACGAGTTGCACCGCCTGCCCCAGGCCGACAACCAGGCCAAGGTGCGCATCCGGTTTGCCATGAACGGTACCTGGAGCTGGTACTGGGCCGTCGACAACTTCGGCCTGTACAGCATCGAGGAGGCGCCCACGACTGCCCCGGCGATCGAGAGCATCTCGGCGGACGGCGGGGTCGTCACGATCGCCTGGCCGGGCGCGGCAGGTGTCCGCCTGCAAAAAACCTCCAGCTTGGCCAAGCCGAACTGGGCGGATGTGCCGGATTCCGGGGGCAAATCGTCCGCCAATGAGGTTGCCGACCAAGCCGAAGCGTACTATCGTCTGATCCGCGACTAGCAAAAGCCGCTTGGCCAAGCTGTACCATGAAAACAGGACACCCAACCGGGCACCCGCAGCGGCGGGGGTTCACCCTGATCGAGCTGCTGGTGGTCATCGCCATCATCGCGATCCTCGCCTCGCTGCTCCTGCCGGCCCTTGCCAAGGCCAAGGGCATGGCCCACAAGATCAGCTGCCTCAACAACCACAAGCAGCTTGGCCTGGCCGTGCAGTATTACTCAAGCGACAACGACGATTGGCTGAACCCGATCCAGGAACGGCTTGGCAACGGTGCCGAGTCGAGCTGGCGCCCCTACCTTTTCCGGTATCTCGGCGCAAGCTGGGATCGGGACAAGAATATGTTCATCGGCGGCAGCAAGCAGTCGTACGACTGCCCCACCGAGAACGCGAAGGGCAAAAAGGGCGACGTCTATCACATGGGCAACCCGGCGGTCGTCGGCCAGTTTCGCATCGGCGAGATCAGC
>CAYWMH010000346.1:0-1533 GCA_964459315.1 uncultured Verrucomicrobiota bacterium | reverse complement strand
GCATCGCCAGCGGCATCGGCGCGGTGAACGGCCACTGGACCAGTGGCGGCGCCCAGCCGCCCTTCGGCCGGCCGATCGGCTACGAGAACAACCTCTGCAAGTGGGGCATGGTCGAGTCGGCCTCCGAGATGATCCTGCTCGGCGACGGCCACAGCAACATTGGCGGCTGGGATAACGACGAGTGGTGGATCTGGAAGGAAATCGGCAACGCCAACTCCGCCGGCTACAATCGCTTCATTCAGAACGACCCCGGCGCGATGCGGCACGACGGCAACTCGAACTACGTCTTCGGCGACGGTCACGCCGAAACTCGCGACCCCAATCTCATCCCATGCGACGAGTCGGCCTGCTGGTGGTCCGCCCCGCAAAGCCCGCACTGACGCGCCGATGCGAGCCGACGAGAGAAAAAAACTCACCCTCGCCAGTGTCTTGTTCGCGCTGGCCATCCTGTTTTTTGTCCTGTTGGGCCCCTCCAATCGGGAGGCACTTCAATACTTTTACGACGAGAGCGAGCAGAAACTGTTCACCGCACCGGTCGACTCCATCCCGCCCATTAAGGGCATCAACGACGACCAGTTCGATGGCGTCCGGGCCATCGTCATCGCGCCCAAGGGCCAGTGCGGCGACAAGTCCGCCCGTCGTATCGCCTATCTCGAGAAATGGTCGCCGCAGTTCAAGCAGCACTTGGAGGCCGCCGCCCGGGCCAAGGCCGACGGCCAGGCTAGGCCCAACATCGTCGATCGTTCCCAGCGTAAATTTCACCGGTTCGTTCGGCGGGAAGACTCCCCACAATGGTATTCCTTTAACACCGATGAGGCCGCGAAGATCATCGCGGCACTGCGAACCAAGGATGCCCAGGGGAGAATCCCGGAACCGTGCACACCGAACCGTTGAGCGTTCAACTTGAACTGGAAATCGTCAACTACGCTTGCGGCCCTCGTTGTCGCGTCCCTGCACGTCTCGGCAGATGAGCCGCCAGCCAAGCGGCAGGCGCCCGCGCCGAACTCGGCGGATGAGCCGTTGGCCAAGCGGCTGTCCGTGGCCAGGGCGGTCGACTTCATCGACCGCGCCTCACTACATTGGCAGCGCTCCCGCGGCTGCGTCACCTGCCACACCAACGGCGCCTACCTCATGGCGCGAGCGCAGCTGAACGCCGATCCCGAGCCGCACGCGTCCGTCCGCGGGTTTGTCGACCAGTACGTTGCCGGGTGGGCGAAAAAAAAGCCGGACCCGGAAGGCATTGTGGCCACCGCCTCCGCACTCGCCATGGACGACGCGGCCAGAGGTAAACTCACCGACACCACCCGGGCCGCCTTCGACGAGGCTTGGGCGGCCCAGCGCCCCGACGGCTCATGGGACTGGCTCAAGTGCGGCTGGGGACCGTTCGAGTCGGACGACCACTACGGCGTCACCCTCGCCGCCATCGCCGCCGCCAAGGCGCCCGGCGGCTACGCTAAAACCGGCCAAGCCGCCGCCGGCTTGGCCAAGCTCCGGAGCTGGCTGGAAAATCATCCGCCACGGCTGCCGCACCAC
>CAYWMH010000345.1:0-2391 GCA_964459315.1 uncultured Verrucomicrobiota bacterium | reverse complement strand
TGGCACGGCGCGCCCCAGCGCAGGTCGTGCAGCGTGTTCTCCGGCGGCCAGCCCAACTCCGTCCACAGCCGGTTGGTCGCCAGCGCGTCCAGCCCGGCACACTCGTCCACCTCATTGAAATGCGGCACGGCCTCGCCGGCGAACAACTCGCGGCCGTTGGCATCGTGCACCGGCGGTCGGTCGACATTGTTCAACATCCCCTCGGCCAGGTCGCTCGCAGGTGACAAATCCTTCAGCCCCTGCTGGTACTGGATACCGATCGTCGCGCAGCCAAACTCGTCGGCGATTCGCACAGCGGCGATGTACATTTTGCACTGCTGCAACACCTGCGCCTCGGTGAGGTCCGTTTCCTCGCTTGGCCCAAGCCGAAATTTCACCCCTTTTTTCCTGAGCCAAGCGTACACCTCGGCTGCCTCGGCATCGCTCACCTCCCCCATCGCGGCGTACAGAGCCGACTGGCTCAGGCGCTCCTTGAACAGCCCGGTCGGATTGAGCAACTCGTCCGGGATGATGGCGTTGTGCATCCCCATGCAGCCCTCGTCGAACACGCCCATGATCGCCTTGTCGTCGCGTAGCCGCCGTGCCGCCGCTTGGCCAAGCCGCGCCTCGGCCGCCGGCAGCTTGAGCAGATCGAGGTTCCGCACGTGGCCCTGGTCATGCTTCACCGCGCCTTCGGCCAGCCATTGCCGCAGACCATCGCGAAAATATTTGTCACTGAATTTTTCACTCCACAGCGTGCTGTAGTCGACGCCCATCTTGGTGAGAGAGCCGTTCAGGTTCAGCATGCCAACAAGACCCGGCCACGTGCCGCTCCAGTTGGCCACCGTCAGGATCGGCCCGCGATGCGTCGAGAGCCCCGGCAGGATGTGCTGGCTGTATTGCCAGACACACTCGGCGACGATCAACGGCGCGTCCGGGTCGATCATGCGGAACACCTCCAGGCCGCGCTTCTGCGAGTCAATGAAACCGTGTCTCTTTTTGCGGTCGAACGCGTGGGCACGCACCGCCGTCCACCCCTCGGCCTTGAGCGCCTTGGCCAAGGTGGCCTCCATTTTCGACTGTTCCGCCCAGCAGACCCGGTTGGCCGACAGCCGCAAGTCGCCGTTGGCCACGATAGTGACCTGCCTTGCCTTTAACTTTTTCACGCTGCCCATGTTCCGGCGAAAAAGTACGGGGCGACTCGCGAGCGGCAAAGTCCAAAATGAGTCGCGCCACCGCTTGGCCAAGCGATATAGTCGCCGCGTGCGGGCATTGATCATCGGCTGCGGCTACGTTGGCCAAACGCTTGGCCAACGGCTGATCGCACTTGGCCACGACGTCACCGGCGTCCGCCGCAGCCCCGATCACAACACCCGCCTGGCCAGGCTCGGCATTCACCCGATCAATCTCGACATCACCGAGGACGGCGCCTTGGCCAAGCTCAATGACCTATACGACTGGGTCGTCATCGCCGCGGCCTCATCACGGGGCGGCGATGAGGCGTACAAGCGCGTGTTCGGCCTTGGCTCGGAAAATGTCGCTCGATGGCTCACGTCGGTGGACGCCCGGACCGTCGTGTTCATCAGCAGCGCGAGTGTCTATCCGCAAATCAACGGAGAGAGGGTCTCCGAAAACTCCGCCGCCCCCCCGGAAAACGGCCCCGGCAAAATCCTTTTGGAGGCTGAACAAACCATGGCTACCGCCGGCCCAACGGTCACCCTTCTGCGTTCATCCGGGATTTACGGGCCGGGTCGCGGCCACCTGTTCCGCCGATTCATGAGCGGCAACGCCGTCGTCGAGGGCGACGGCAGTCGTTATTTAAACATGGTGCATCGCGATGATTTAGTGGAAACTATTATCGCTGCGCTGCAAAGCGGCGGGCGGCGTGGCCTTTACAACATCACCGACGACGAGCCAGTGACGCAGCTGGATTTTTTTAAGTGGCTCAGCGAAACCACCGGTCGCCCGATGCCGCCGTTTGTTCCCGAGCCGGACCCCTCCACCCGCAGGCGCGGCATCACCAACAAGCGTGTCTCCAACAAGCTCTTCAAGGAAACCTTTGGCTTCAAATACAAATACCCCACCTTCCGCGAAGGGTTCGCCGAGGAACTTAAAAACTGGAAAGCGACATCGTAAGGCGTTGAGCCTCACATGCCGCCCATGATCTGGTAGCCGCAGTCGACGTAGATGACCTGGCCGGTGATGGCCGCGCCGCCGTCGCTGGCAAGGAAGACGCCGGTCTGGCCCAGTTCCTCGTGGGTCACGTTGCGGCGCAGCGGCGCGCGCTCGTCGTAATGCTTTAGCATCGCAGAAAACCCGGCGATGCCTCGAGGCGCGAGCGTGTTCACCGGGCCGGCACTGATACAGTTGACGCGGATTTTCTGTTCACCAAGGTCGGCGGCGAGGTAGCGT
>CAYWMH010000344.1:0-2409 GCA_964459315.1 uncultured Verrucomicrobiota bacterium | reverse complement strand
CGAGAAGCGTGGGGTCAAGATCATCGCGATCAGTGTCGACCCGCTCGACGACCACCACGGCTGGATCAGCGACATCAACGAGACGCAGAACACGACCGTCAATTTCCCGATCATCGCCGACCCGGATCGCGCCGTCGCCACCGCGTACGACATGATTCACCCGAACGCCGCCGAGAAGTTCACCGTGCGCTCCGTGTTCGTCATCGACCCTAACAAGAAGATCCGCCTGACGATCACCTACCCGCCCGCCACCGGCCGAAACTTCGACGAGATTTTGCGCGTGGTTGACGCGCTGCAATTGACCGACAGCCACGCCGTGGCCACGCCGGTCAACTGGAAGGACGGCGACGACTGCATCGTCGTGCCGACCCTCTCCGACGAGGACGCCGAGGCCAAGTTCCCGAAGGGCTTCACCAAGATCAAGCCGTACCTGCGCGTCACGCCGCAGCCGAACAAGTAACCGGACTTTCACAAGCGGGGAGCTGCCGGACGGCGGCTCCCCGTTTTTTATTTCAACGAAGCCAAGCGCACCATGAAGCCAAGTGACATACAGGTCATCGGCGAGGAACTGGCCGTCAAGTGGGACGACGGCACCGAGTCGTTCGTGCGCTTGGCCAAGCTGCGCAAGGCCTGCCCCTGCGCCGGCTGCAAGGGCGAGACCGACGTGATGGGACAACTGCACAAGGGACCAGAGCGCCCGTACACACTCTCCTCCTTTCGGATTCGATCGCTGGAGTACATCGGCGGCTACGCCGTCAAGCCGGTCTGGGAGGACGGCCACGCCTCCGGGCTGTTCGCCTTCGATTTCCTCCGTGCCGTGGCCGACTCGCCCGGCGACGAATAGCCACAAAGGGTTTGTGGCCAAGCGCTTGGCTGTCTAACTTCCGCCATGCGCTTCGTGACAAACTGGCTGGGCCTAGCCTTGCTGGTTTCCTGTTGTGCCGCCGCTCAGGCGCGCGTCTACCTCGGCAACGAAGTGCTCGCCATGCGCGGCTACGAGACCCTTCGCGGCAAGCGCGTCGGCCTGCTGACCAACCCCTCCGGTGTAGATGGCCGGAGCCGCTCCGTCATCGACATCCTGCACAAGTCGCCCAAGGTCAACCTCGTCGCGTTGTTCGGCGCGGAGCATGGCGTTGACGGCCAGGTGCCGGCCGGCAAGGAATTCCCCGACAGCACCCACCGCCGCACCGGCCTGCCAATCTACTCGCTTTACGGCCCCGGGCCGGTCCGCAAACCGACACCGTCAATGCTCAAAAAAATCGACTGCCTCGTGTACGACATACAGGACACCGGCGCGCGGTCGTATACGTTCATCAGCACGATGGGGCTTTGCATGGAGGAATGCGGCAAGGCCGGCGGCGAGTTCGTCGTGCTCGACCGCCCAAACCCGCTCGGCGGCCAGCGAATCGAGGGGCTCATCCTCAACCCCCGTTTCAAGTCACTCGTCGGCCAATGGAAAATCCCGTACGTCTACGGCATGACCGCCGGCGAACTGGCCTACATGATCAGCGGCGAAAACTGGATCAGCCACCGCCCCAAAATCTCCATCATCAAGATGAAAGGCTGGAAACGGTCGATGACATGGACCGGCACAGGACTCAAGTGGGTGGCGACCTCGCCCAACATCCCGCATGGCGACTCGCCCCTGCACTACGTCTCCACCGGCGTGCTCGGCGAACTCGGCGCCGGCAGCGGACTCAGCATCGGCATCGGCGAAGGGATGCCATTCGAGTGCGTCGCCTCCACATGGATGAACACCGACGGCATGGCCCGTTACCTCAACAACCGCCGCCTGCCCGGCGTGCGCTTCGAGCCAATCCGCTACAAGAGTCGCCGCGTGAAAAACCGCATCTACTCCGGCGACCGCGTCCGCTTCACCAACCGCGGCACCTCCCCGCTTCTGGCGATCAACTACCACATCGTCGACGCCGTGAAAGCCGTGGCCAAGCGCGACCTGTTCGCCACCCGTGCCCGAAGCGGCCGCAGCTTCAACATGTTCGACAAAGTCAACGGCACCGACGCGATCCGGCGCGACCTCGCCGCTGGCCGCACCGGCGCGCAGATCGTCAAGTCGTGGGCCGGGGACGAGGCCCGCTTCCGCCAACAACGCGCCAAATACCTCCTCTACAACTAACGCTTGGCCAAGCGCTTGGCGAAGCAGGCGGCCGACAAAAATGAGTTGTCAGCGATAGCTTTCATAAATAATATTCTGGCGTTACACTTTAATTCAACCACCAACACATCGAATCACGTGCCCTAATAAACTCAAAATGAAAAACAACCACCCAATCCAATCGAACCAGATCATTCCCCTCCTGGCCGCTGCCCTGATGACTTGCATCGGCTGCAAAACCACCAGCGACCGACCCTATCTCACCACGCAAACGCCGCTAACATTGGTCAGTTCCA
>CAYWMH010000343.1:0-2422 GCA_964459315.1 uncultured Verrucomicrobiota bacterium | reverse complement strand
CGTCAGGGAACGCCCCGGTCTCGACCTCAACCTCCCTCGCCTCTCCGTTGCGCATCAGGCCAAGCGTCACCGGGTCGCCGGCCTTCTTGGCGCGCAACTCGCGCTTGAGTTCATCCGCCGTCTTCACGTTTTTGCCGTCAACGGTGGTGATCACGTCCGCCAACTCGAGGTCGGACTCCTCCGCAGGACCGCCGGGGACGAACTGCCGGACGACCACGCCATCCTCGACCCCCACCGCGAGGTCTCGATAGTCGGCATCTTCGCGTAGCGTGGTGATGCTCACACCAAGCCAGGCGCGGGTCACCTTGCCGTCCTCGATCAGCATGTCGGCGACGCGCTTGGCCAAGTTCACCGGCACGGCGAACCCAATGCCGGTGTTCACGCCGCGGATGAGCGTGTTGATGCCGATCACCTCGCCGTGAATGTTCACCAACGGCCCGCCGCTATTGCCGGGGTTGATGCTGGCGTCGGTCTGGATGAAGTCCTGGTCGAACATCATTTGGTCCGTGAATACCCGCCGCCCCTTCGCGCTCACATGGCCAACGGTGACACTGTAATCAAGCTCGTACGGCGAACCGACCGCGATGGCGAACTCGCCCACCTTGGTCTTGCTGGAGTCACCCAGCTTCGCAGCGCTCAGTCCGGTGGCGGCGATCTTCACCACGGCGATGTCGGACTCCCGATCCACCCCAAGCACTTCACCGTCGTGTTCTGTGCCGTCGCGAAGGACAATTTTCACCTTGTCGGCGTTTTCGACCACGTGGCGGTTGGTGAGAATGACGCCATCCTCGCGGTACACAAGACCGGAGCCCTGCCCGTCAAAAACCGGCCCCCGCGAGCGCGGCCTCGATTGCGGCTCCGGTTCCTCCTCCCGCTCCCGCTGCTGCTTCTCCAAATAGTCGCGAAACTCGCGCGGCAACTGGTCAAAAAAAGGGCTGTTCCCGAACGGATCACCAAAGACGCCCTGCGAACGCTGCTTGCTCGCCACCCGCACGATCACGACCGACTCGGAAACGTTCTCGGCCACCTCGACGAATGCCTGGTTCAACTGTTGCGCCAGCTTAAGCGCCTCCGACGGCTCGGCGGCCGGCTGAGTCAACGCGCCGCCCAGCAGGCCGGCGCACAGAATCGTCACTGCTATTTTCTTCATGTTTCGTCTGTCAACTGCCTTCGCAATCTTCGCTGGACTTCGATGCGACTCAACCCAAAATGTTCAAAAAAATCGAAATGACTGGATTCGCTCGACACCCACCCCGGTTTGTGGATTACTTTGCCGAGTTTGGCCCGGCGCGCGCCGGGCCTTTTGCAGATGGACACGGAATTGTTAGCCAAGGCCAAGTCGCTCGGGTTCTCCGACCGGCAAATCGCCCACCTCACCCAGCGCACCGAGGATGAGGTGCGTGCCGAGCGACAGGCGCTGGGCCTCGTCCCAGGCTTCCGGCTGGTGGACACCTGCGCGGCGGAGTTCGAGGCGTACACGCCGTACTACTACTCATCGCACGACCGGGGCGACGACGAGGTCAGCCCAAGCGACACCAAGAAGGTAATGATCCTCGGCGGCGGCCCGAACCGGATCGGCCAGGGCATCGAGTTCGACTACTGCTGCGTGCACGCCGCCTTCGCGCTGAAGGAGGAGGGCCTCGAGTCGCTCATGATCAATTCCAACCCGGAGACGGTCTCCACCGACTACGACACGAGCGACAAGCTGTTCTTCGAGCCGCTGACGCTCGAGGATGTGCTGCATATTTACGAGCGCGAAAAATGCTGGGGTGCGATCGCGCAGTTCGGTGGCCAAACCCCGCTCAATCTCGCGCTCGACCTGCAGGCCAACGGCGTCAACATCATCGGCACTTCGCCACAGAGCATCGAGCGCGCCGAGGATCGCGAGATGTTCGCCGACATGCTGCACAAGCTCGACATTCCGCAACCGCCCAACGGCCTTGCCACCAACGAGACCGAGGCGCTCGAGGCGTCAGCCCGACTGAGCTACCCGGTGCTTGTGCGTCCGTCATTCGTGCTCGGCGGCCGGGCGATGCAGAGCGTGTACTCCGCCGACGAACTGCGCCACTATATGCGCACCGCCGTCGCGGCCTCGCCCGAGCGGCCGGTGTTGGTGGACAAATTCCTCGAGGACGCCATCGAGGTGGACGTCGATTGCAGCGCCGACGTCGGCCTGCACGGCGATCCCGCCGACGCCACCGTGGTCATCGGCGGCATGCTCGAGCACGTGGAGTTTGCGGGCGTGCATTCCGGCGATGCCGCGATGGTCCTCCCGCCGCACACGCTCGCCCCCGAGCTCATGGACACTCTGCGCCGCTACTCCGACGCCATGGCCCGCGAGCTGAAAGTGACCGGGCTGATGAACGTGCAGTACGCCATCAAGGACGGTATCGTGTACGTGCTCGAGGTCACCCCGCGCGCG
>CAYWMH010000342.1:0-2427 GCA_964459315.1 uncultured Verrucomicrobiota bacterium | reverse complement strand
GCAGCAAAAAGAAGGAGGAAAAATCCGAGGCGGAAAAGTTAGCCGAGGCGATCCGTGACCTAAAAATCGCACACTTGGCCAAGCTGCACGACGACAAAAAAGCGGAGGACTTCGATCGCTTGGCCAAGGAGATCCTCGACGCCAACCCGAACCACCTCCCGGTTTTGGTTCAACAACTCAAGCGGCTTGACGGCGAAGCCAATCGCAAAAAGCACCTCGACAAGGTCATCGCCGCAGCCGACACGGTAATCGCCCAGATCGATACCGAGACCCTGGCCAAGCACTACGGCGTAAAGCTCAAGCCCGACGATGAGGAGGCCAAGGCCGAACGAGCCAAGCTCGACAAAAAGTTGAACACACTGACCGATGCGCTCTACCGCAAGGGCCGCGCGCTGGGCTACCTCGACACCCAGTTGCGCGAGGGAGAAAACGCCGACAGCGACGAGACGAAAAAGCGGCTAGAGGAGATCGAAAAACAGTTCGAGGACAACTTCGCGGAGCTGCAAAAATGGGCTGCGACCGCCGAGGACAAGTTCGTGCTGCTGCACATTCGCCGCGAAAACCGCCAGGGCCGCACTGCAACCGCGCTAAAGCTACTGAACGAAAAAATCGGCCGGTCACAGCACGACCGGAAGTTGCAAAAAAAACGAATCCGCCTGCTCGGCGAATTGAATTGGGACGAATGGAAGGCACACGAGGAGACGTGGCAAATCCGGCGTTTCCCTGCCAAGTACCAGCCATTCTAGCCGCACAACTCAGTCCATGCTCGACGCCGCGCTGGCACGGCATGACAATCCGCCTGTGTCTTGGCTCTACAAGACGTTTGTTCGACCAAACTTTTTTGATCGCGACTCCGAAGAGGCACACAACCTCGTCATCGGCCGACTCGATTGGATGACACGGCGACGCTGGGCAGTCGAACTAGCCCGACGGTTTCTTGGCGGCCCAAGCCTGCCAGTCGAGTTGTTCGGATTGACGTTTCCCAATCCCATCGGCCTGGCCGCCGGCATGGACAAGGCCGGGACGGCGGTACCGGCGTGGGAGGCGCTCGGCTTCGGCTTCAGCGAACTCGGCGGCATCACCCGCCACGAGCAGCCCGGCAATCCCAAGCCGAGGATGTTTCGTATCGTGGAGGATGAGGCGCTGATCAACCGGATGGGCTTCAACAATCCCGGCGCCGATGCCATGGCAGATCGCCTCCATGGCTGGCGCGACGAAAACCGCTGGCCGGCTCACCCGGTCGGCATCAACCTTGGTAAATCCAAGGTCACCCCGCTCGACAAGGCGCCGGAGGATTACCTGTACTCGTTTCGGGCTCTGAAGGATCTCGCTCACTTTTTCGTCGTCAACGTCAGCTCGCCCAACACACCCAACCTCCGGAAGTTACAGGACAAGGCTGCACTGGCGGAAATCCTCGCGGCGTTGCAGGAGGCCAACGACACGCAGCAACCGATCCTGGTCAAGGTCGCCCCCGACCTTGGCTTCGACGCACTTGACGAGATTCTCGAATTGATCGAGCCCCACCAGTTGGCCGGGCTGGTCGCCACCAACACCACCATTGCCCGGCCATCCGAAAACGGGCTGTACGCCGAGACCGGCGGCTTGAGCGGCCGCCCCCTGGCCACCCGCAGCACCGAGGTCATCCGGCATCTTTACCAGCAATCCAAGGGCACGGTGCCGCTCATCGGCGTCGGCGGAATTTTCACCGCGGAGGATGCCTGGGAAAAAATCACCGCCGGCGCGTCGCTCCTACAGATTTATTCCGGCCTCGTTTACGAGGGACCGCAGATCAACCGCACCATCCTTAACGGCTTGGCCAAGCGCTTGGCCGCGGAGGGGCTAAACTCCATCCAAGAAGCCGTCGGCATCGCCTCATGAACCCCGCTTGGCCAAGCGCGCTGTTGTGCCTCGCCTTCGCCGGGCCGGGCGCAGCCGACGAGGCGAGTCAACTGCGCCAGCTCGGCGCGGGCGTCTTCACCACCGGCGGCATGGTCACGGAGATCAATCTCAATCGGTCGAAAATCACCGATGCCCAGCTCAAGTGGGTGGCAGCATTTCCCAGTCTCACCGACCTTTCGCTGGAGCAAACCAAGGTCACTGGCCAAGGCCTCGCGCACCTCAGCGGCTTGGCCAAGCTCGAGTGGGTAAACCTGTTTCAAACACAGGTGGACGATGATGGGCTCGCGCACTTGGCCAAGCTCAAGTCACTGCAGCAGCTGCCCATCGGCAAAACCAAGGTGACCGATGCCGGGCTCGTGCACGTCGCCAAAATAAAGCACCTGAAATACCTTGGCCTGCGTGGCAACAAAATCACCGACGCCGGTATTCCACGTCTGGTCAAGCTGCCGAAATTGACCGAGCTGCACCTCGGTGAAACCGGTATCACTGACAAAGCCACGGTCGCGCTCGCGGCGCTTGGCGAATTGC
>CAYWMH010000341.1:0-2453 GCA_964459315.1 uncultured Verrucomicrobiota bacterium | reverse complement strand
GCTTGGTCGCCGCACGCTGCTCGGGCACGCAAAGGCGGCGCTGCAATCGGCCGGGCTCAAGCCGAGAGTGGTCGCCACCGACCGGCAACCCGGCCTCGGTCCGCTCGGCGGCATCGACACCGCGCTGCGTTCGGCGCGGCATTCCCGGTTGCTGTTCGTCGGCTGCGACATGCCGTTCCTGAGCGGTGAGTTGATCGACAGTTTTTTTCACGAAGCCACCGGCGGCGAGGGCGCGATGTTCACCCAGCATGAACGGGGCGTCGGTTTTCCGTTCATGCTTTTGCGGGAGGAAATGCCGGTTGTTGAAAAACAGATCGCAAAGGGGGAGTTGTCCCTCCAGCGCTTGGCCAAGCGGCGTAAGGCGCGGTCGTGGCAGCCCCCGGCGAGCCGCGTGGAGGAACTGTTCAATATCAACACCCACGCCGATCTCGCCGAGGCAGAACGCAGATGGAAGGAGGCGGAACGATGAACAGCACCCCTGCCGCGAAGGCCTTGTTCGCCTTGTTTTTTTTGGTAGCGATCGCCCAAGCCGAGAGGCACGAGTTCTCGCGGCCGCTGATGGGGATGGCGTTTCGGATCGTGGTGTATGCCGATGACGCCGGCTTGGCCAAGCGGGCCGCGAAGGCGGCGTTCGACCGGGTCGCGGTGCTCAACCAAATCATGAGCGACTACGATCCGGAGAGCGAGTTGAACCGATTGTCCGACCTGGTTGGTAGCGGCAAGTCGGCCCGGATCAGCAAAGAACTTTGCGCGGTGCTCGACCGCGCCCAGAAATTGGCCAACGACACGGGAGGCGCGTTCGATGTCACGGCCGGGGCGTCGGTTCAACTTTGGCGACGCGCCCGGCGACTGAAACGCTTGCCGCCTGAGCAGGTGCTCGATACGGCGCTGAAGACAGTCAGCTTTCGCCGACTCAAGCTGGACGCGAAAAACTGCACCGCCGAACTCACCGGGCCGGGAACACGCCTCGACCTCGGCGGCATTGCCAAGGGCCACGCGCTGGACGAGGCGCTGGCGGTATTGAAACGACAGGGACTGTGGCAGGCTCTGGTTTCCGCCGGCGGCGACATCGTGGCCGGCGCTGCGCCGCCGGGCAAAAAGGGTTGGCGTGTGGCGCTGATTGGGTTGGGGGAGGAGTCCAAGCCAGAGTTTCTCTTGCTGGTAAACGCCGCCGTGGCCACCTCCGGTGATCTGTACCAGTTTCTGGAGATGGACGGAACGCGATACTCGCACATCGTCGATCCGCGCACCGGCCGTGCGCTGACGGAGCAGCGGCTCGTTCACGTGATTGCCTCGGACGCAATGACTGCAGACAGTCTCGCGACCGCGATCAGCGTGCTGGGGCCGGGGGAGGGTATGCGGTTGGTAGACGGCGATAAACGGATTGGTGCCCGCGTGGCATCCCGCGACGCGCTTGGCCAAGTGCGCCTCGCTGAGTCGCCGGTGTTCCGCGCTTGGCCAAGAGCGGGGGAGTAACTGCCCTACGCCTCGTCGGCGTCGATCTCGAGATATTCGCGATCCTTGATGATGCCGGGTTGCGGCACGGGGTATTTGCCGTCCGGGTTCATCTGCAGCGGGGCGGCGGAGTCCATCGTCAGCTTGTCCGAGTTGGGCGACAGGTCGTGATCGTGGTTGAGCACCCGGTCGACCGTGACCTCCTGCCCCGTGTGGGCGGCGAACCGACCGGCGGCGGTGACGACACTTGCCATGACGCCTCGTTCCACCTCGTTGAACGGCGTGTCCTCCCGGATGGCGGTCATCAGGTCGTTCCACTCGTCCTGGTACGGGTTGCTCTCGCGGCCGGGGTAGGCCCAGGCGACGGGATCCTTCATGCTTTGGCCCTTGAAAATCTTGCACGGCGCCGGGGCGTGACCACGCATGGAGATGATGCCCAGTCCCTTCGAGCCGTGGGCGTAGCTGGCGAAGTCGCCGAAGCAACCCGGCATGGTGCGACCGTGCATATATAGCTTGGCCCCGTCGGCAAAGGTGTACTCGACCGTGTAGGCGTCAAAGTTCTGGTCGACATATTCCCCTCGGAAATGGCGACCGCCGGCACCTTGCGCCTTGACTGGCCAGGCATCCTTCATCCAGCAGCATTCGTCGATGTTGTGGATGAAATAGTCGCTGAACGAGCCGCCGCTGGCCCAGAGGAAACTGTGGAAGCGCCGGATTTGGTACAGCAATTCGTTTTCATTTTTCTTCGGTGGCAGCGAGTAGCAGGAGGCGACAGGGCCGTGCAGGCGGTAGGCCCGCAGGAGGTTGATCTCGCCCATTTCGCCGTCCTTGATGCGGTTGAACAACTCGCCACGAGCCCGGCTGTGGCGACACATGAGGCCGACCCCGACCTTGAGGTTTTTCTTTTGGGCTTCCTTGTTAAGGTCGAGCAATCGCCGCGCGGTGGGGCCGTCCGGACAGACCGGTTTCTCCATGAACACGTTCAGGCCCTTCTCGAT
>CAYWMH010000340.1:0-2502 GCA_964459315.1 uncultured Verrucomicrobiota bacterium | reverse complement strand
TGCCGATACAGTCGCTCGGCTCGAAGAGATTCACCAACGCGGGGTAGTCGGCATCCGCGACGATGTAGTCCGAATCCGAAAGATCATGGCGTATGATGACAGCATGCGCATCCCATCCCGCCAATAGCACAGCTGCGATTGTTGTGAGTAAGAGGCGATTCACACCGATCACTTCTTCTTCAGCCGTTAAAACTCATTACCGCTCTCTCTCGGGGTAACCAACACTTCACTGGCTTCTTTCGGCACATCGCCCCACAACGACGCTCGTGTTCAGCCCGATGGTGACCCCGATGATGATGAGTAGTTTTTTCATGATCGTAGAGTTGGTTGATTATTTAATATTATTCAAGAAGGCGATGTTTTCGGAGTGTGTGAATAAAGACGAATCCTACGCATCGCCCAAACCCGCCTCAAGCACTTTCGGGCTGAACACCCCGCTTGGCCAGGCGCTTGGCCAAGTAGGTCACTCCTCCTTGAAATCGTCGTGGAACTCGCGGCCTTCGCGGGTCTCGGCGACATAGCCGGCGCGAATGACGAAGTCGCCGAAGCGCTCGCCGTCGTTGCGCTCGGTGGCGTACCGCTCGAGGATCGGGCGCAGGATGCCGATGATCTCCTCCTGCTTGGCTGAGTTTTTGTACAGCTTGTTCAACCGGTCGCCGGTGAAGCCGCCACCGAGGTAGATGTTGTATTTGCCGGGCGAGCGGCCGACGAATGCGATCTCGGAGATGTAAGGCCGGGCGCAGCCGTTCGGGCAGCCGGTCATGCGGACGGTGATCGCGTCGTCCCGCAGGCCAAGCTCGCCGAGCACTCCTTCCAGTTCGGTGAGCAAATCCGGCAGATACCGCTGGGCCTCGGCCAGGGCCAGGCCGCAGGTCGGCAGTGCCACGCAGGCCAGTGAGTTGAGCCGCAGGCCGGATTGGTCGTGGCAATTGGCCAGCTTGTATTCGGGGAGCAACGACTCGATCCCGGCGCGCTTGGCCGGGGAGACGTTCGCGATGATCAGGTTTTGGTTGGCGGTCAGGCGGAAATCGCCGTCATGTATCTTCGCGATCTCGCGCAGGCCGGTGCGCATAGGGGAGCCGTCGGTGTCGACCACGCAGCCGTTCTGGATGAACAGGGTGAGGTGGCTGTTGCCGTTCTCGTCGTCCACCCAGCCGTAGCGGTCGCCGTTGTGGTCGAATTCAAACGGTCGCGCTTGGCCAAACGCATAGCCCAAGCGACTCTCGACTTCACCGCGAAACCAGTCCAGCCCACGATCCTCGATGGTGTACTTGAGACGCGCGTGCCTGCGGTCGGCGCGATCGCCGAAGTCACGTTGCGTGGTGACGATCTTCTCGGCCACGTCGGTCACCTGTTGCGGGGTGCAAAAGCCGAGCACGTCGGCCAGGCGCGGATAGGTCTCCTCCTTGCCGTGGCTCATCCCCATGCCACCACCGACGGTGACGGTGTAGCCGACGATCCAGTCGCCCTCGATCGCGGCGATGAAGCCAAGGTCGTTGGCGAACACATCGACGTCATTGCTCGGCGGGACGGCGATGCCGATCTTGAATTTGCGCGGCAGATAGGTTTTGCCGTAGATCGGCTCGGCTTCCGGCTCGAGAGCCGGAGTGACGTTTTCCTTCTCGCCGTTTTCGTCCACCAGCCAAATCTGATGGTACGCCCGTGTGGACGGCGTGAGGTGGGCGCTGATGGCCCGGGCCGTTTCCATCGCCTCGGCGTGCACCTTGGATTGGTACGGATTCGGATTGCACATCACGTTGCGGTTCACGTCGCCGCACGCCGCGATCGTGTCCATCAGCGAGTCGTTGATTTCGCGGATGGTAGTCTTGAGGTCTTTCTTGATGATGCCGTGCAACTGGAACGCCTGCCGCGTGGTGAGCTTGAGCGTGCCGTTGGCGTAGTCGGTGCAGAACCGATCCATCGCCAGCCACTGCTGCGGCGTGCAGACCCCGCCCGGCACGCGCACGCGCGTCATGAACGAATAGGCCCGTTCCTGCTTGGCCTTGCGCCGCTCCCCACGCAGGTCGCGATCGTCCTGCTGATAGATGCCATGAAACTTGGTCAGTTGCGTGTCATCCGCCGCCAGCGCACCGGTGGAGTCGTCGAGCAGTCCGTCGGCGATGGTCCCCCTCAAGTAGTTGCTGGCCGACTTGATGGTTTCGTTCTTGGCCAGTTTCGGCTCGTCGGCGGGGTGGTTCGGGTCGGTCATTTAAGAGTCACATCGCGGATTGGCGAGCGGCCAAGCTAGCACGAAAGTAGCTCCGGACTCAATCTGCGCTTGGCCAAGCGGAGGGAGAAATTGAGGGAAAAACGCCTTGAACCCTCCAAAAATCTGACATATCATCATATCATGATTTGTTGATATCAAATGAGCCGCTTGCGGCTGAAATCACATTTTTATGGGCAAAAACTACATATTCTCCTCCGAGTCGGTTGGCGAGGGCCATCCCGACAAAGTATCCGACACGATCTCTGACGCCGTGCTTGATGCCTGCCTCGCGC
>CAYWMH010000339.1:0-2506 GCA_964459315.1 uncultured Verrucomicrobiota bacterium | reverse complement strand
TGGCTGATCGAGCGCGCCACTGATGGCCGTGAGCAGAAACCTGCCGTGCGGGAAATCCTGCGTCTAGGCCTCTACCAAATCTTCTTCCTAAACCGCATCCCGGAGCACGCCATCGTCAACGAAAGCGTCCGCCTGGCCAAGGCCGAGCGATGCCTTGGCCAAGCCGGGTTCATCAACGCGATGATGCGGCGCTTCCTCCGCGAACGGGGGCAGATCACCCGCGACATCGCCGACCTGCAGGAGGATCGCCCGGCACTTGCTCAATCCCACCCCGACTGGCTTTTCGAGCATTGGGAACCGCGCTGGGGCCGCGAAAAAACCGTCCGCCTCATGGAATGGAACAACCAACCCGCCCCGACATGCGCCCGCGTCAACCCCCTGCTCACCAACCCCGAACGCTTGGCCAAGCGGTGGGAGGAGGAAGGCGTTGAGGCCACGCCGATCGACTGCGACTGGGCCAAGCCGGACAGCCTCTTTCGCCTGCGCCAACACCCCCCGCTCGAGTCGCTTGGCAGCTTCCGCGACGGGCTGTTTTACGTGCAGGATCCCAGCACGCTGCTGGCCGTCGCCCTGCTCGACCCCCAACCCGGCCAAGCCATGCTCGACCTCTGCGCCGCGCCCGGAGGCAAGACCTGCAACATCGCCGGACGGATGAACAACGAGGGCCAACTCACCGCGCTCGACATCAGCGAGCCGCGGCTCGAGATGCTGCGCGAGAATTGCGACCGTATGCACGTCACCTGCGCCACGCTTGGCCAAACGGACACGGCGACGACAGGCGGGTACGATCGGGCGCTCGTCGATGTCCCCTGCTCCAACACCGGCGTGATGCGCCGCCGGCTCGACCTGCGGTGGCGGCTCTGCCCCGACGAGACCAGGCTGCTCACTGACGAACAACTCAAGCTGCTTGGCCAGGCGGCCGCGCGAACCAAGCCGGACGGCCAACTCATTTACAGCACCTGCAGCTTGGAGCCGGAGGAAAACGAACAACTCGTCGCCCGATTCCTCAAGGCCAACCCGGAATGGCAACTCGCCGAGGAGCGAACGCTGCACCCCGTCGAGGATCACACCGACGGCGCCTACGCCGCCCGGCTCTCGCGAACGACCAACAACTAGCCCCCCGCTTGGCCAAGCCGGTTTTGCGTGAAGCAATAATCGTCGACGACCCGGCCGCCGATGAGATGTTCCTGGATGATGCGTTCGAGGACTTTCGGCGTGCAGGAGTGGTACCAGGCACCTTCCGGGTAAACGACGGCGATGGGGCCACGCGCGCAGACGCGCAGGCAGTTGGCCTTGGTGCGGTACAGTTGCGGCCCAGTGCCAAGCTCCTTGAGGCGGGCCTTCAAGAATGCCCACGACTCCAGGCCGGCCTCGCGGTCGCAGCACTTCGCCTTCGACTGGTCGGCGCAGAGAAAAATGTGGCGTTCGACTTTGTCCAGCCCAAGCGCAGACGAGATTTTTTCGGGAGATTCGTCGGCCACGGGTTACTGGACGGGCTTGAGTTCGCGAACCCAGATGTTGCGGTATCTCACCGGGTTGCCATGATCCTGCAACTGAATGTGGCCGGGGCCGTGCTCGCGGTACGGCCGGGTTTTCTTGTGGCCAAGGATGCCCGGAATCTCCACGCCATGCTGGGTCAGCACGCCGGTGTGGAGCACGGTGCGGCGCGCCTTCCGGGTGGCCTTGGCGGTCTCACACTCCGGCATCTCGAAAATGATGTCATACGACTGCCACGCCCCCGGTGGCCGAGAGGCGTTGACGCGCGGCGGGCGGAAGCCGTAGAGCGAACTGGCCTGCCCGTCCGGGTAGGTGAGGTTGTCGTAGTTGTCCTGCACCTGCACCTCGTACAGCCCGGCGAGAAAGACGCCGGAGTTGCCGCGCCCCTGGCTGCTGCCCTTGACCTCCGACGGGCTGGCCCACTCGATGTGCAGTTGCACGCTGCCGAATTTCTGTTTCGTGCGGATGGTGCCGGATTTTTTACCACACTCAAAGTAGCCGTCCCGGAGGGTCCACTTGGGCGCGTTGCCTTTGCCGTCCTCCCATGCGTCGAGGTTCGTTCCGTCAAACAACACGATCGCGTCCGAAGGCGGCCTGCCCGGCTCGTCGCGAGGAGTCACGGTGCCGGGATTGATCTGGCGCGGCTGCGGGCGGAACGGGTCGTGCACCACCCACGGCGTGCCGGGAATCTTCGGCGTATTGATGTAGCCGAATCGCACTCCCTTGAGCGACTCCAGTTCAACAACGCGGTAGGCGCTCATCCCATCGGCGCGGCTCGGGGAAGAAATTCCGCCAGTGTAAGGCACCAGGCCAACGATGTCGCTCTTGGCCAAGCGGTTCCACTGCTCGCCGGTGTGGTACTCATAAATCAAAAAGGCCCCGTCAAAGCCAAGCCGCAAACTAACTGTGCCTACCGAATCGACCTGGTCGATGATAGATTGTGCCCCATCCCGAGTCCGAACGGCATGGATCAACCCGTTGGAACGGAACAGAGAGGCGTAACTGCCCC
>CAYWMH010000338.1:2123-2524 GCA_964459315.1 uncultured Verrucomicrobiota bacterium | reverse complement strand
AGCGCATGGTGCCTAAAACCGCTGCGATACCCACCCCGGCACCCACCATGAGAACCAAAACCCCAGCCCATTCATTGAGTAAAGCGAAAAGATAAGGGGCCTTATTCACATCGACGATTTTACCCGCTTGTTGAAGTGCACCGATAGCGGGCTCGGCAAAGGTGACACAAACACCCAACAAAAAAGCGATACCCAAAACCACTGACATAGGTGATTTTACGGGCAGTATTTTGCCGATGGTTTGGCCACGCTTTGCGTGAACCGAAACGATTTTACTCTCTACTAGCTGTCCATCATCCGCCAAGCTTGTTAGATTTTGCGGCCAGGGTAGGTTGCCATGATCAGCGCGGAACTTTCCATCGGAGCCGCGCACAACATGGGCGAAATTGTTTTTACTTAGT
>CAYWMH010000338.1:0-2113 GCA_964459315.1 uncultured Verrucomicrobiota bacterium | reverse complement strand
AAGCCGATGATCACCGCGAAAAGTCCGCCGGTAATCTCCCACGAATCTTGCACCGCTTGGCGCAGCACGATGATTTGAAACAAAAAGAGGTAAACTGCCAGGGGAAACACCGCGCGTATTTGATCCATAAACCGCACGGACAGGTAAGGCTTTAAGACGCGAAAGATTTCACTGGGCCTGTGGGGCAGCTTGCCCTGCTTCACCGGCAGGATTTCACCGGAGGCATCGGTTTCCACTTTGGGCGCGAGATCGTTGTAACTGATTTCGCTTTGATGAACGGAGACCTCATGTACGTAGTCTCCAAACCTGATTTTTTGAGTCATAGCGGCTCCCGTAGAATCTGAGAGCGCAGTTTGTAGAGATCAGTGACCTGAGTCAAGCGCGAAATCCATGGAAAGATGATTCTTTTTCAGTCGTTAGCATCCACCATGCAGGCCAATCCCTCGATCCGGGCGTTGAGCGTGGAAATCAACGATGCCGACCATCTGCGCCTGCAACGGGCTGGAGCCGAGACCCTCTGCCCCTCCAAGATAGGTGGCCGGCGGATGGCTTCCGAGCTGTTGCGCCCCGTAGCCGCCACGCTGCTGGACCGGATGCTCGCCTCCAGCGGCGCGGTGCGATTCGAGGCGGTGACGGTCAATGAGACCAACGGACTGGCCGGGCTGAGCTTGGCCAAGGCCAACCTGTTCGCCCGAACCGGCCTGCGCGTTTTGGCTATTCGCAACCCGGGAAGCCGGTCGTTCACCATCCGGCCAACCCCGGAAACCGTGCTCGACCCCGGCACGATCCTTATCGTCACCGGCCCCGCCGCCGACATCACAAAACTGGTCGCTCTCGCCGGCGACTGGGCCTGACCCCCGCCTCCCGCGCTTGGCCAAGCGCAACCCGCCCACCTAGCGGCTTGGCCGCCACTCAATGGATGGGAAACGCGCGTCTGGCGAAGCGCTTGGCTTGGCCGTGAGTGATGCGGGGCGTCAGAATTTCACGCGGTAGAATTGCTGCCCGGGGGCCGGAGCCGGCGCGGTGATTTTGAATCCACCGGCCACGGCCTCGACGGAGGCGCCGGCCACGTCGGCAAAGGCCACTTCAAAGGCTACCGTGGATTGCAGCGACAGTTGCCCCGGCGAGAGTTCCCCGCCGGCAAGGCTCACATGCAGCTCAACTTTGTTTTCCGAGACGCTGATCGTTGTGATCTCCAGCGCAGACGGTTCTTCATCGGCTCCTAGGTCGTGCACCATCAGGTTATCGACCAGGCCGAAGGAGGTGGCCGGGTTGTCGGACACCGAGGAGAAGGCGTCGTAGTAGCCGACGAAGATGTTGCCCTCGGTCGTGAACGCGCCCAGCGCTTGGCCAAGCGTGGCGATGGTCACGCCATCGATCGCCCACGTCACGCTGTCGCCGACCTTGGTGATGGACACCTGCCGCCAGGCAAAGCCAACCGCGCCGTGTTGCAACGCCCCGGTCTGTTTGCCCGGGAAGGCGGCGGCCTGTGCGGCCGGTGGGCTTTGGCCGGGGAACGCATCGGCGTAATGGGCGTTGGTGTTGTTGCGGGAGTCCGCCGTGCTGCCGGCCGCATACGCCCCGGACTCGGCAGCCTGGCGGGTGCCGCCAATGTGGGCGCGGAAGTCGCCGGAGTTGCCGGAGCCACCCTCGCCGGTGACGCCAAACCAAGCGCCGTCGGCGGTGTCAGCCGCCCATTGCAGATGGTCCCCAGTGGTGCCGACGCCGGCGGTGAGGAACTCAGTCGAACCGCCGCCGCCGCCCGGGAACGGGCCGTTGGCATTGATCCACATGTCGAACCGGACCTCGTAGTCGCCCTTCAGATCAAGGCCAACCGGGGAGATGCTGACCGCCTCGGCACCGGTGGGGGCGGCGATGTTGGCCTCGAACTTGACGCCAACCGTGGAGCCGTCGGAGTTGGGCGCTGCCGGAATGCCGTCCGCACTGTAGTCGTAGCCAAAGGTCACCGCAGTGTCGGCGGATGATTTGTGGATGGCCCAGTTGCCTGAACTGTCGGAATCGAAGTCATCCCCGAAAAGCGGGGAAACAATCTCGATCACCCGAAGGTTATCGACCAGGCCGAAGGAGGTGGCCGGGTTGTCGGACACCGAGG
>CAYWMH010000337.1:381-2539 GCA_964459315.1 uncultured Verrucomicrobiota bacterium | reverse complement strand
CGTCCTGTGACAGGATTTCGGACACGGCCTCCACCTTGCCGAGGTCGTCCGGGTGGATCTCAGAGCGATCCAACTCAAAGTAAACGGTCTGCGCGGCCAATGCGGCGCGATCCATCAGCATATTCTCGAACTCGTCGAGGTCGGAAAGGCCAATGTTGCCGGATTCATCGATCGTGACGACATCGCCCCCACCGTTAAGTGTGCCGCTGTTGTCGCGATCAAGCAGGCTTCCCGCGCCAGCCACGCTGCCGTTGCTTCCGGGGATAGGGGTGATGTTCTTGGGCTGTGTTTTGCACCCGGTCGAGGTGGCTGCCATGAAGGCTGCCACTACCAATCCAACTTGTTTCAATGAACTCATGGTGTTGAGGCTTATGCCTGCTTTTTACTTCGTCCAAGCGGCCTGGGAACAGTTGCCCGAAAAGCTGCGCGGCAGAGTCTTGACCCGTTTGGTGGGGACGTCAAGTACCGATAAAACCCGTTTTCCGCTCGACCGATTGGTGAAAATGAGCGTGCGCGAGTTCGGCGCCCAAGAGGGATCCTCCCCGGTCGCAAGCACCTCGACGTTCCCCCCGCCGGGCGGCACGATGCAAATCTCGAACACCCCGCCTCCCCGTTGCGTGGTGAAGACGATCGCCCGGCCGTCGGGCGACCAGTCCGGCTCGGTGGCGTTAAAAGTGCCGGTGGTGCGAATTCGCGTCATTGCCCCGCCGTTGGCTGGGATTTTGTACAGTCTCGTGCTGCCGCTGGCCCGGGAGGCAAAGCAAATCCAGCGCCCGTCCGGCGACCAGCAGGGAGAGGATTCGGCCTCCTTGGTCGTGGTGAGCCGCCGAAGGCCGGTTCCATTGGCGCTTGCGACCCAAATGTCGGGGCTACCGGCCTTGCTGAGCACCATCGACAGGCGGCGGCCGTCAGGCGACACCGCCGGGCTGATGTTCGAGCCGGAGTATCGCGCCACGATCCGGCGCTCCCCGGTCTGGAGATTGTGCGAATAAATGTCCGGGTTATGGCGCCGATAGGAGTAGTAAAAAATGGATTTGCCGTCCGGCGTCCATTCCGGTCCGGCGGCAATCGAGTTGTCGCGGGTCAGTTGGGTGGCGTTGTGGCCGTCAAAGTCGGCGACATGAATCTCGGTGTTGCGGCCGTGAAACTGCCGAAAGGTGATCTTGGTCAGACCGATGCCGGGCGAGCCGGTGATCGACTCGACTACGTTGTTGGCAAACGTGTGCGCCAGCAGCCGCATGCCGCCACCGCGGTAGCGCTTGTTCAGGATGAACGCGCGTTTCACATGGTCGTACACCGCGCCGCTGATGCTGCCCCCTTCGTTGCTGCCCTTGATGGTGAACTGCGCCTTGGCCTTGTCGACGAATTCGAACCCCTGCACGAATAGGTCAAACTTCAGCAGGGCCTGCGTCTCGGCGCTGAAGCCCTCGAGGGTCACAGGGATGGCCTTGACCTTGCCGGCGTCGAAGACATCGACATCAATCGTCGGGCGTTGCGCTTCGCCAAGCGCAAGCCCAGCCGCCAGCAGGGCGGCCAAGGCGGCGGATTGTTTTTGGATTGCGTTGCTCATGAAAAACTCTTTGAGTTGAAATTCAGGTTGAAGGTTTGTTGTGTCCCCTTCATCGACGCAGGGAACGGCTTGATGAATCGCACCCGGTCGAGCGCATTCTGTACGGCCCGATCCCAACTCGACGCGCCAGACCGACCCGTGATGCTGGCCGAGATGACCCGGCCACTGCGGGCGATCACCAGGCGCACCCGCACGACCGGGTCGCCGTTGATTGAGCCGGGGTGGATCGTGGCGTCCATGTATGTGCGGCGGATGAGCGATGCGTAATTGGCCGAGGCATGTTGGCCAAGCGGGACGTTGACCGGCGTGCGGCCGGAGAGCTTGGTCTCGAGTTTATTGAGTGCCGCCCGGCGTTTGGCCTCGGCTTGGCGGGCGCGCTTGTCCGCCTCCTCATCTCGCGCGTCTGGTTTCCGGACATCCGAGTCTAGGTTGACCTTTATTTGAGGCTTGGGCTTCGGTTTGGGCTTGGGCTTGGGCTTGGGCGGCGGGTTGGGCGTCGGCGTGGGGGTTGGCTTGGCGGGCCGAGGGTGCGGGGTAGGGGTGGGACGGGGTGGTTGATGCGTCGGCATCATGAACAAATCCCTGCAC
>CAYWMH010000337.1:0-371 GCA_964459315.1 uncultured Verrucomicrobiota bacterium | reverse complement strand
CTTGGGCTTCGGTTTGGGCTTGGGCTTCGGTTTGGGCTTGGGCTGGATTTTTTTCGGTTCCGGTGTCGGCTTGGGCGGAGTTGGTTTCGGTGGGGCTTGGGCTGGCGGCGGAGCCACCGGGGCGGCCGGGGCCAGCAACTTGTCGATCATGTCCGACGGAACGAGGTCGATCACCCGGATCTTCTCCTCGCGCTTGGCCAACAGCATCGGGCCCAGCACGAGCATCCCCAGAATCAGTGCGTGAAACACGACTGACCCGACCACGCAACTTCGTTGCAACCTACTCATTTGTCCGACCTCCTTGCCTATTCCGGCTCCGTTCGCAGGGAAACCCGCGTGATGCCGTTCTGCTCGCAGCGGTTCAGCACCGC
>CAYWMH010000336.1:0-2548 GCA_964459315.1 uncultured Verrucomicrobiota bacterium | reverse complement strand
GCCCGCGCAATACCGGCTACGCTATCAAGGGCGTATTATCATCGTTAAGAACCGAATTTGGATTCGCCCCAGCCCTCAAAAAACGGCTTACCCCCTCAAGATCCCCGACAGCAGCCGCCGCAAAAATGGATTCACCGGAAAAATTCCGGGCGCCCACGCTATGCAGATAATCAACGCAATCCTGATGCCCATACGACGTCGCGATATCCAAAACCGATAGCTCGGACTGTTTTGCGTTTACGTCCGCTCCCTTCTCAACAAGCAACTTAATGATGCCCAGTTGCCCACCAAACGCAGCACCGTGCAACGGCGTTAGCCCATAGTTGGTCGTGGTGTTCACCGATACATCGTGACTGAGCAACAGCTTCACCAACTCCTCGTGGCCATTCGCTGCTGCGAGATACAACGGCGTGCCTCCATCGGGGGCGACTGCCTCGAGACCGGGGTTACCCTGCGACTTCGCGATTTTCCGGAACGCCCGGATATTCCCCTCCGCCGCCAGGGTGTGGGCGGTTTGGGATACCTTTCGTTTAACAAATCCGATTAAGAACAGCACCACGAAAAACCACACCCACCACGGTATTGACTCAAAGATGGCGAGTAGGATCGCTCCTTCGTTTGCTTCCCAGCCTTGAAACTCAGGGAGGTAGTTCTCTCTCAACCAAACGGGGAGGCTTCCCTGATCGTTTATGAAAAAACTGCTCATATGTAGGAATCAGTTCTAGTTGACCCACGGCCCCGTGGCCAGCACAATCCGCCCGCGCTTGGCCAAGCGCGGTTTTTTATGAGCATCGATTCAGTCTATTCTGACCTGACCCTGAAAAACGGGGCCAAGATGGCCCTGCTCGTGATGGATGGCCTTGGTGATATCGCCACGGCCGCAACGGATTACAAGACCCCGCTTGAGGCGGCCAACACACCGAATCTCGACGCCTTGGCCAAGGACTCCGCCATGGGACGTCTAATCCCGGCCGCCCACGGCATCACGCCCGGCAGCGGTCCCGGCCACCTCGGGCTGTTTGGCTACGACCCGCTGGAGTACGAGGTCGGACGCGGCGTGATCGAGGCGCTTGGCCTCGGGCTGGAACTGCGACCTGGCGACATCGCCGCCCGGGCCAATTTCTGCACGCTCGATGCCGACGGGCTGGTCACCGACCGGCGCGCGGGCCGTATCGAGACCGAGTTGTGCGAGGAACGCTGCGTCAAGCTCTCGGAACACATCAAGCAGATCGGCGATGCCGAGGTCGTGATCACGCCGGGCAAGGGCCATCGTTTCGTGGTGATCTTCCGCGGCGCCGACCTCGCCGGGCCGCTCAGCGACACCGACCCGCACCGCGAAGGGCTGCCGATCGCCGAGACCCAGCCGGACGACCCGGACTGTTCCAAGGCGCAGAAGGCGGCCAAGCTGATCGGCCAATTTTACGAAGCCACCCTGCCGCTGCTTGCCGGCATGGAGCCAGCCAACGGCTTCCTCATGCGCGGCATCGCGCACCAGCCGGATATCCCATTGTTCGCCGAGCGTTACTCGATGCGCCCGGCCTGTCTCGCCGTCTACCCGATGTACAAGGGCCTCGCCCAACTCGTCGGCATGACCAAGCACGAGGGACCGCAGACCATCGAGGAGCAGTTCGCGCGATATGCCGAGTTGTACGACGAGTACGAGTTTTTCTTTGTCCACTACAAGTACACCGACATGTACGGCGAGGACGGAAACTTCGATGCCAAGACCAGGGCGATCGAGGACTTTGACAAGGCGCTGCCGATTCTGCTCGAGAAAAAACCGCAAGTCATCGCCATCACCGGCGACCACTCCACGCCGTGCGCGCTCAAGGGGCATTCGTGGCATCCGCAGCCGGTGTTGCTGCACTCGAACACCAGCGGCTCAGACAAACTGGATCGCTTCACCGAGACGAACAGCAACTGCGGCTCGCTCGGCATCATCGAGGCCAGGCACCTCATCCGCCTCATGCAGGCGAACGCGTTGATGTTCGACAAGTTCGGCGCATGAAAGCCGTCATTCTCGCCGCCGGCAAAGGCACGCGCATGGGCGCCCTCACGGAGGAACTGCCCAAGCCGATGTTGCCGGTCGAGGGCAAACCGATTCTCGAGCACATCATCAGCGGCATCGCCGCGCAGGGCGTGCGCGAAATCTGCCTCATTGTGGGATGGAAGGCCGAGGTTATCCAGAAACATTTCGGTGAAGGCTCGGCGCTTGGTCTGAACATCACCTACACCACGCAGGAGGTGCAGGACGGCACCGGCAAGGCCCCGGAACTGGCCAGGGAATTTGTCGGCGATGACGCCTTTCTGCTGACCTACGGCGATATCCTCGTGCGCCCGGAAACCTACGCGACCATGGTCGAACGCTTTGGCCAAGGGGAGTTTTCGGGGCTCATCACCGTGACGCCGGGCGAAGACGTGACCAAGGGAGCGATCAACTTTTTCGATGACCAATTTTGCCTCCGCAAAATCGTCGAGAAACCGAACGAAGAGAAACTCGATCAACTCCGCGCCGAAGGCTGGATCAAAGACGGCGAACCGGTCTGGT
>CAYWMH010000335.1:0-2551 GCA_964459315.1 uncultured Verrucomicrobiota bacterium | reverse complement strand
AGGATTCCAGGGTTCTGTTCAACCTCGACACGGTCATCTCCGTTGAACCGGTGGGCGACCAGACGATGATCCAAACCCGCTGGGGGCGGATGACCGTCAAGGAGGATCTGGACACGATCCTGGATCTGGCGAACGCCGACCGGGGTGGCTTCGACGCCCCCCAACTCGATTCGATCAATCGAATCAACGAGGAGTCACTCTCCTTGTAATGACACGGGCGAAGGCCCGATTTGGAAAAACTGAATAAGCACTGACCCGCAGCCGGTTGCTCCCCAAGGGACGCCGGCTGCGTTTGTGTTTTTTGGAAACGATACGGAATTTACCGGCGCTGGAAGTAGCCTTTTTGTTTTTCGCTGATGGACATGCCAAGGCGTTCCATGACCTGCATCATGTCTTCCCAGACATGGCGCCGGATCACCCATGACTGGTTGCGCAGCAGGTAGGACGGGTGGAAGGTGGGCATCACCGGCACGCCCCGGTACGCCTGCCAGTTGCCGCGCAGGCGGGTGATGCCGGCCGGTTGTTTGCCGAGCAGTCCCTCGACGGCGGTGCCGCCCAGCGCGACCATGACCCTGGGCTGGATGATCTCGATCTGCCGCCGAACCCAAGGGAAACAGGTCTCCATCTCGTCGGGGCGCGGCTTGCGGTTGCCGAATGCCTTGCCGGGGGTGTCGGGGCGGCATTTGAGGATGTTGGCGATGTAAACCTTGTTGCGGTCCAGCCCGGTGGCCTCGATGATCTTGGTCAGCAATTGGCCGGCCGCGCCGACGAACGGCTCCCCTTCCCGGTCCTCGTCCTGCCCCGGGGCCTCGCCGACGAACATCAACTCCGCTTCGACGGTGCCGACGCCAAAGACAACCTGCGTGCGCGGCGATACGAGGTGATCGCACTGGGCGCAGGCGAGCGCCTCGTCACGCAGCTTGGCCATCGCGGACGCCTTCTCGTCGGCGGACAGCTTGGGCGAGTGGTAAACGCTTGGCTCTTCGGGGCATTGCGGGGCCGATTGGCCAAGCGGGGAAGCGGCTGTTTTTTGCGCGGCCGGCTTGGCCAAGCGGGAGAGTGATTCCGGCGAGACATCGACGTAACGCACGCCCCGCTGCTTGAGCGATTCGAGGTGACTGATGGTGGCGTCGAGCAATTGATGATACGCGCCGGGCATCGGCGAAACGATAGGCCAAGCCGTTGGTCGATCACAGGCCAAGTTATTCACCACAACGCGGCGGGGGGCATCACTCGACGATGGCCTTGAAGGCGGCATGATCCCGCACCGGGTCCCAGGCGGTGTCGGATTTCAGTTCGCCGACCTCCATGCCAAGCGGCTTGTCCTTGAGGGTGTGTAGCAGCTCGATGCATCGATCCGCTTGGCCAAGTTGAAGGTAGATCAGCCCCATTTGGATGTGGATGCGCTGCGCGTTAACGGCGTTCTTGGCGAGAGGATAAAGCGCCATGGCCTGCCCCCCACGCATGAGCGCCTGTTCGGCGTCACCCAGCATGGCGTAGGTCAGGCCCATGTTCATCTGCACCCGCGGGTCGATCGGGTTTTCGGTCGCCATGCGCTTGAGCATCGCGAGGGCCGCCTCGAGTTCGGGCCGCATTTTTTCCGGCTCGCCCATACGCTGGTAAACGAACGCCCGTGCAAGGGCCTTGGGGATCACACGGCTCTGCGAGAGGAACGGGTCCTGCTTGATGAACTCAACCGCCTTGAGCGACTCACCGTAGTTGCCCAGCGCCAGTTCGAACCGGCGCTCGTGGATGAGGTACTTGTCCCGGCCGACGATCCCCTGCGCCTCCTTCAGGAACGCCAGGGCGGTTTCCGGGGTGCCGTCACGCGCCCAAATGGCGTCAATCTTGAGACCGTAGTAATCGGCCGCATCGTTAAGCAAGATGGCGCGATCCAGAATCTCAATGGCCCGGCCGAAGTTCTTAACAACGATGTGGGTAAAGCCCATCTCACGCAGGATCATGTCAGACTGTGGGTTCAGCTCCAGCGCCTTGTCCATGCTAGCGAGCGCTAGCGGGAGGTCGCCCTTGGCCCGCTGTACCCAGGCGATGTCCTCGATGTGCTGCGAGGCGCCCGGCTCCATGTTCCGCGCCAGTTCGAACTCCGCCAGCGCCTTGTCAAACTCGCCCAGCCCCCAGTAATGCAGGTAGCCCTTGGCCGTATGCACCATCGGTGCCTCCGGCGCCAACTCGACTGCCTTCGCCACGCTGGTTCTCGCAAGGGCCAGCCGTGCTTCGGTTCGGTCAATCCCCGACCAGTGATAGCCCAAGTGGCACAGCGCGATAATGGCGTGTGCTTCCGCGAACTGGTCATCCAGCGCGACTACCTTCTTCGCGAGGGCGAGATTGGTGTCGAGTTCCCGCTTGGCAATGTGCACGATGCCGCGCTGGAGCAGCACAAGGTATTGGTCGAACGCCTCCATGTTCTGGGTTGGCTTGCGGGCGATCCGCGCCTGCTCCTGCTGCGTCAAGTTGGCCTCGAGATAACCCGCAATATTCTTAGCCACAAGCGTCTGCACATCGAATACTTCGCTAAACTGCCCGTCGTACG
>CAYWMH010000334.1:0-2554 GCA_964459315.1 uncultured Verrucomicrobiota bacterium | reverse complement strand
ATGTCGATCGGGTCGAGCACCACCTTGACGGCGTTGGGGCTGGTGAGATCAGGGGCCGGGTCGGCGTCAGAACCCAGCGTGAGTGTGACCTGAGCCGGCTGCAGGATGTATCGCGTCGGGTCATCCGGTAACTTGAGCACACGGATGTCGTAGGCCTGGATGATGTTGATCCGGTTGGTCGACGCCGGCGTCTTGGCGAGCGGGATGATTGTGGTGTTATCCACCCGCTGCTCAGTCAGGGCCTGGGTTTGAAAGCGATCCTGGTTGCCGCCAGTCTGAATGGTGTTGATCGACAACCAAGACAGCTAAGACAAAAGCAGGGAGGAGATTTTCCAGCCTGCGTTGCGCGTGATTAGATCGTGCCAGCCCATGTCAGTTGTGGGTCGTCTTGGTCTCGAGCGGCGGTGCGGTCGGCTTGTCTTTCAGGGATTTGAACCAGCCCTTGATACTGCGCTTGCGGATCGGGGCAACAAATACGGAGGTGAGAGTGGCCCGAAGTTTGGGTTGCGAAATGCCGCGGACCAGTTGCCCCTTGTAAGCCGTGGAGATCGCGCCGGTTTCCTCGGACACGATGATAACCAGCGAGTCTGACTCCTCGCTCATGCCGATGGCGGCACGGTGGCGCGTGCCGATGGTCTTGCTGATGTCCTGCCGGCGCGTCAGCGGGAAGATGCAGGCCGCGCTCAGAATGCGGTCCTCGTTGATGATCACGCCGCCATCGTGGATGGCGTTGTTCGGGAAGAAGATTGTCTCGATCATTTCCGGCGAGGCTTCGCAGTCGACGATGATCCCCGACTCGACCACGTCCTGCAGGTGGGTGGATTGCTCGATGGCGATCAACGCCCCGGTGCGCGACTCGCTGAGCCGATCTACGGCCTGGATGATGACCTCAATGTTCTCCCGTTGTTCACGGAGCGAGGCGAAGAATGTTAGGTTCCCAAGCCCGGCGAGCATACGGCGCAACTCTGGTTGGAAGATTACGAGGACCGCCACGGCGGAAAACCCGAAGAACGATGTCAGAAGCGCCGACAGCACCGTCAGGTTTAGCGCGGCGCAAAGCAGTGTGGCCCCGATCAACCCTAGCAGAGCCACCACCATCGGCCACCCTCGTGTGCCCCGAAAAAACTTCAGCGTGTAATAAATGGCGACGGACAGGATGGAGATCTCGGCTACGGGACGCCAATAATCCGCGAGGCCCTGCCAAATGATTTCCAGTATGCCCATGTTTTACCTGTTGCGCTTCAGCGCCTCCACCATCCGGACCGCCTGCACCGTCTCTGCCACATCGTGCACGCGCACGATGTGGGCTCCCTCGATCGCGGACCACGCCGCGCAGGCAAGCGAGGCCGGCAGGCGATCGCCGGTCGGAGTGCCGAGCAGTTTTCCGATGAACGACTTCCGGGACATCCCGACCAATATTGGACGCTCCGCAACGCTAAATCGATTTAGCCCGCTCAGCAACTTTATATTGTGGTCCAGGTCCTTCCCGAAACCGATGCCGGGGTCGAGCGCTACCTGCTCGCCGCTGATTCCGTGCTCGCCCAGTTTGGCTAACCGCCTGCTGAAGAAGTCGCCGACCTCACGCAACACATCGTCGTACCGCGGTTTTGCCTGCATGGTTTGTGGGGTGCCCTGCATGTGCATGCAGACGTAGCCGGCCTTGGCCACGGCGACGACTTCCCAGATCTCTGGCGACTCGCGGTTGGCGGCGATGTCGTTGACGATCGATGCCCCAGCGTCCAGCGCCGCCTTGGCCACCGCCGGTTTTTGTGTGTCGACAGAGATGACACTCTCGCCGCGCTTGGCCAAGCGCTCGATCACCGGGATGACGCGTCGTAACTCCTCCTCTTCCGGGACCGGTTCGGAGCCGGGTCGGCTCGATTCGCCGCCGATGTCGAGGATATCCGCGCCCTCGCCGGCCAGGCGCAACGCATGATCCACCGCTGAGTCGGTGTCCAGGAATCGCCCGCCGTCGGCAAACGAGTCGGGCGTGGTGTTGATAATCCCCATCAACAGCATCGGGCGGGGGAAATCAAAAGTGATGTCGCGGGCGATCCAGCGCACGCGCGAGGCTAACGCCGCTTGGCCAAGCGCGCAATCGGCAACGCCTACTTCAGGCCAAGTGTTTGCTTGAGGATCGACTCGAGGGCAGCGGCCGACGGCGGCGGGCCGAACATCACGCGATCCTTGACGATCGTTTGTGGCATCGACGAGTTGCGGCCGTTCTTCGTGTTCAACTCGTAGGCGCGAATGTTCTGCTGCAGTTGCTCTTGGACGGCTGCGCTGGCGACGGCCTTGTCGAGTGCGGCCGCGCCGACGAGGCCGACCGCGTGAGCCCGCACCGTCGCGAGCGACTTAGCGGTCTTGTGGTCGGTAAACAGCCAGCGGTCAAACGCTTCATACTTGGCCGGGGCGACCTGCTGTACGGCGAGGCAGATCTTCGCGTATTTGCAGGCATCGATGTGGTCACGTTGCGTGCGCGTGAAACTCGCGTTGCAGTTGGCATCCAGTGGCATCGGGATCATCAGGCAGGAGAGTTGGCCGTCAAACTTGT
>CAYWMH010000333.1:0-2556 GCA_964459315.1 uncultured Verrucomicrobiota bacterium | reverse complement strand
AGATTTAGACGATGTCCTCCCGTGTGAAGGTCGCCGGCGCCTTCATCACCGAGATGAGCACCTCGTCGAGTCGTTGGTTGTTCCGGACGATGTGCCCGTAATGCAGCGTGTGCGTCTTGGCCTCCGCGAGCCTGGCCTTCGACTTCCCGCCGGGCGCGAACAGCGAGTTGCCCACGGCCATCGCCCCGGTTCCGGAGATGCGGATGACGGCCAGTCCGCCTTGGCCAAGCGGGGTCGCGATCGCGGCGATTGTGTCGTCCAGCATCGTGCCGGCCGGTTATCGCAGGCAGCCGCCTTTCTCGATTTCCGCGAACCGCCCCTCGAGAAAGAGCCGCGCCTTCTCGTAACTCTTCTTTTGGAGATAATGCCGCAGTTCGCCATCCGTCCCGGTCGGCAGCGAGTCAGTCAGCGCGTCGATGCGGTCGAAGTGCGCCATCAGGTTGGGCTTTGGCTCCGTGTTCGCGACCGCGACGGCGGCTTCCATTTCCTTGAGAGCGTCGAGGAGTGCCTGCTCTGTCGTCGTCATGCGGCCAATGTGCCAGCCGCGATTCCCAAAACCAAGCCCGGTGTGGGCTTGGCCGGGGGAGTTTGATAGATTGCCGCCGTGCGTGACATGCAGCGAATCATCCCCATGTTGCTGGCCGTTGTTTTTTCTCCATCGGTTTGGGGGGCTCAAGCGGTGGAAGCCGGGGAGGTGCTTGCCATCGTGCTGAAGACGCCCCGACCGGTGGTGTACCTCGTCCAGCGAGCCGACTTGGCCAAGCGCTGGGTGGACGGCTGCGAGCGGGATCGCCCGAATGTGGGGGTTCAATTCAGCTCGCGCGTCGTGCTGCAGTTGGCCAAGGGAACGCCGCTTGGCCAAGCGATGCGGGGCTGTCCGCTTCAGCCGGATCGGGAGCTTGGGGAGGGATTGTTCATTTTACAGGCTGTCAGCGCGGCGGTGGCGCTAGACGTGTCCCAGCGCTTGGCCAAGCGGCCAGAGGTGTTGGCGGCCCACCCGGTGCGGCGGCGGCCGATACGCAAAATGGCGCCGTTGGCCAAGCGTCCAAACGACCCGCTTTACCCGACGCAGTGGCCGCTTGAGCACCGTGATCCGGTCACCGGCGACCGGCTTGGTCCGGAGTTGAACATTCGTGAGGCATGGGTGGAGTCGACCGGGCAGGGCGTGGTGATCGGTATCGTGGATGACGGGGTGGACTTGGCTCACACAGAATTCGTCGGGCAAGGTGCAGACGAGTTGCATTTCAATTTCACCACCGGCAAGGCCAACGGCAAACCGGTCGCGAGCAATCAGGGGCATGGCACGATCGTGGCCGGGTTGGCGTTGGCCCGGGCCCACAACGGCCGCGGTATCGCCGGGATCGCTCACGGCGCTCGTTTGGCCAGCTTGGTGGTCTGGGACTCATCCGATCAATTTGGCACCGAGGAGGCAGTGGCCGACATGTTCCAGTTCCGGAACATCGAGATCGCCGTGCAGAATCACAGCTGGGGCAACAGCACGATCCAGCAGCTCGAGGTGCCGCTCGTCGAGGGCAACGCCATCGACGACGCGATTGAAAACGGACGCGGCGGCCGGGGCGTGGTGATGGTCCGCGTTTCCGGCAACAACCGCGAGGAGGACTGGAGCGCGGCCGATGACGGCTACTCGAACGATCCGCGCGTCGTGACGGTCGGGGCCGTTGGGCCGGGTGGGCGCGTGGCCGAATTCAGCAACCCGGGCGCCTGCGTCTTGTGCGCCGGCCTGATCGGCAACACGGCGGGCGATCATCCGGTTTACACCACCGACCGTATGGGTGCGCTGGGTTGGAACCGCGACTCCGATGTCGATGATCCGGAGGTCGGCAGCTACCACATCATATCGCGCGGCGGCAACTCCTTCACCGCCCCGCAGATCGCCGGGGTGGCGGCATTGCTCATCGGCGCGAATCCGAAACTGACCTATCGTGACGTGCAGCAGGTGCTCCTCCACTCGTCCCGGCATTTTGACTTCGACGATCCGTTTTTGAGTACGAATGCCGCCGGATATCGGTTTACGCCCAACACCGGTTTCGGCGTCCCTGAAGCCGGTTTGGCCGTGCGCCTCGCGAAGCGCTGGAAAACCGCCGCGCCGCTCGTGACCAAAACCTACCGGCAAACCGCCCTCACTGCGGTGCCCGATGACGGGCTTCAATTGCGCCTGTCCGTCAACGGCAACGAGACGGTGTTCGCCGCCAGCCCGGGCAACGGTTTGGTTGCGGACGAGCCTACGGCAGCCGTGCCGTTGGTCGATGTCGGACGGGCCACAGAACCCATCGAGGACGATTTGACCGGTCGGGCGGCGTTGATCGAGCGCGGTGGGGCATTTTTTTCAGAGAAGGCGCGCCACGCGGCCGAGGCTGGAGCGGCGTTCGCTGTCCTGTACAATCACCGGAACGGGGACGAACGATTTATTCTCGGAGGAATGGATTTCGCGGCAATCCCGGCCGTCTTCCTCTCCCAAAATGACGGAGCCAAGGTGAGGCAACTGCTCGCCTCAAGCCGGGAGGAGCCGGTCAAGGCCGCGCTTTCGCTGAACGC
>CAYWMH010000332.1:0-2571 GCA_964459315.1 uncultured Verrucomicrobiota bacterium | reverse complement strand
CGCTTGTCCAAGCCGATCGCCCGCAGTCTGCTCTCCCGCTCCGTACCGATGTTGACGATGCGCGAGATGCCGGCAGCGGCGGCGCGCCGCACCACGGCATCTTCCTCCCCGCGGAAATCGGGAAAGTCCAAATGGGCGTGTGTATCGTAAAATTCCAGCATCGCTTGGCCAGGCGCTGGCCCGGCCAATGTAGCGGCTCCCCTCCGATTTGTCATTTTCCTTCAAATCGGCCGGGCGTGTGCTAATGTTTTGACAGCGGTTGACACGACGCCGGAGAATAAAACAATGAGTGGCCCCACATCTCCTGAGGAATTTCAGAAACAGATGCAGGAATTCCTGCAGAAGCAGTTCAAGGGCTTCGGTGCGCCTGGCTTCGCCGGGGCCGCGCCGTCCGGGACGGACACTGAGCCGGAGCCGGAGCCGAAGCGGGACGCGTTCGAGTTCGCCCACAAGCCGCGCGACGTCAAGGCGCACCTCGACCGGTTCGTCATCAAGCAGGAGGAGGCCAAGAAGGTGTTGAGTGTGGCGTTGTGTGACCATTACAACGCCGTGCGGCAGGCCTTCGACGGGGAGGAACAGGGCCATTACACGAAGCAAAACGTGATGCTCATCGGCCCGACCGGCGTCGGCAAAACGTACCTCATCCGCAGCATCGCCGAGCTAATCGGCGTGCCGTTCGTCAAGGCCGACGCGACCAAGTTCTCCGAAACCGGCTACGTCGGCGGCGACGTCGAGGATCTCGTCCGCGACCTCGTCCGGCAGGCCGACGGTGACGTCGAGCGCGCCCGCTACGGCATCATTTACATCGACGAGATCGACAAGATCGCCTCGGCCTCGGAGCAGCACGGCGGCCGCGACGTCAGCGGCCAGGGCGTGCAGACCACCCTGCTCAAATTGATGGAGGAAACCGAGGTGCCGGCGCGTTCGCAGCACGACATGGCCGGCCAGATCCAGGCGATGATGGAGGGCATGCGCGGCGGCAAGAAGGAGGGCGACACGATCAACACGCGACACATTCTGTTCGTCGTCAGCGGCGCGTTCGCCCACCTCGACAAGATCGTCGGGCGGCGGCTGAAGGAGTCGGCCATCGGCTTAGCAGCCAACTCGCAGGAGGAGGTCGAGGGCGGGCGGATTCTGGAGCACGCGAAGACGCCCGACTTCATCAAGTTCGGCTTCGAGCCGGAGTTCATCGGGCGGCTGCCGGTGCGCGTCGTCTGCCACCCGCTCTCGGTCGATGACCTCGAGCAGATTTTAAAGACCAGCGAGGGGAGCATCATCCGCCAGTACAAGCAGTCGTTCGCCGCCTATGGCATCAACGCCCGGTTCGAGGATGGCGGACTGCGGCGCATCGCCGAGTTGGCGATCGACGAGCAGACCGGCGCGCGCGGCCTGATGACCGTCTGCGAAAAAATCTTCCGAGACCTGAAGTTTGCGCTGCCCAGTTCACGCGTCCGGGAGTTCGCGGTGGATGAAGCATTGGTTGACGATCCTAAAACGGTGCTTGAAACGCTGCTGGAAGACGCTCCCGAGCAAGAGGCGGCCGAGGTGGACGAGACGCTGCAACAGTTCGCCGACGCATTCACCGAACAGCACGGTTTGACCATTGCCTTCACGGTAGATGCACGCAAACGGCTGGCCCGCCTGGCCGGGGAGTCCTCCCTCTCGGTGTATGACTTTTGCAAGTCCCACTTCCGCGACCTGCATTTCGGACTAAAACTGATCTCCGGCAACACCGGTACGACAGAGTTCGAGTTGGACGAGTCATTCGCCGAAAACCCCGACACCGCCCTGAGCGAACAGGTAGTCGCCAGCTACAAGTGCAAGAAGTCGTAATTTCGGATTTCTGCTCCCCGCTTGGCCAAGCGCGTCGGGGCCGCCACCGCTTAATACGTCGCCCGGCCGCCCGAGATGTCGAACACGGCCCCGGTGCTGAACGACACCTCGTCCGAAGAAAGCCAGGCGATCAGCGCCGCCACCTCATCCGCCTGGCCAACGCGACCCATTGGGATTTTCGACACCATGTAATCGATGTGCGCCTGGGTTGCCCACCTTGCCAGCGATCGAGGCGATGTTGACGATGCGACCCCACCCCACCTCGAGCATCCCCGGCACAAATGCCCGGCAGCAGAGGAACACGCCATACAGGTCGATGTCCATCACGTCGCGCCACTCATCCGGCGTGCATTCCCAAAGCATCTTGTTGACGCCCGCAATGCCAGCATTGTTAACGAGGATGTCGATTTGGCCGTGTCGGCCAAGCGCTTGGCCAGCCGCGGCTTCAACTGACTCCGGCTTGGCCAATTCCACCGTGTCGCTGGTGATTTCACCGAGTCCGTCGAGTTTGGCCTTGGCCTCATCGGTGGCCTTTTTGTCGCGATCCCAAATCACGCACCGCGCGCCGTCTTTCAACAGGCGCTGGACTGTTGCAAGGCCGATCCCCCGGGCACCGCCGGTCACCAAAGCTGTTTTCCCTTGTAAACTCATCTGAAGCCGGAGGGGGGATAAAGCGCAGCGACTGGAAAATCAATCGAAATTGCCGGTGATCAAATTGGCAAGTCGCTGGATCACTTG
>CAYWMH010000331.1:0-2573 GCA_964459315.1 uncultured Verrucomicrobiota bacterium | reverse complement strand
CCAAGCGGGGAAGTGCAGTATGTTCCCAGCGGGACGGGGCGCGGCCGGGTGTGAGAAATCGGTGTAGCGCAGGTCGAGCGCGTTGTTCGAGTAGCCTTCGTCGCCGAGGTTCCGGGCGTACACGAACAGCTCCCAGTTGTCCCGCTTATAGGTGATCCGGCCGTTCACGAGCGCGAAGGCGTCTTGATCGGCGGTGTTCGCCTCGTCGAGCCAGTAGCTGCCAATGCCCTGCACTTCCCAAAGCATTGAGAGGTTCCACGGTAACTCGATGTGCGCCGCCACGTTGGCGGTGTACGCGGGGACAAAGTTGATGTCATTGCCGCCGAATTCGTAGCCAGCCGCCATCGGGCCAAGCGCCCCGCGCAGCACACTGTCGGTGTACTTGTCAAACTCGGCGTTCACCAGACCTAGCGCCGAGCTGAGCGTGAGCGTCTCACTGACCTGCGCTTCAGTCTCGATCTCCACGCCGTAGCTTGTGGCCTCCTCGGCGTTGACCATGTAGGCCTGCGTCGGGTTGACCGGGTTCAGGCGGTAGACCTGGTAATTCTCAAAGTCGCTGTAAAACGCGGCGACGCGGGTGTGCACCTGGCCGTCGTTCCACGAGGAGGCCCAGCCAAGTTCGTAGTTCCACGACTCGGCGGAGTCGTACTGCGCACTCTCCGGTGTTCCGCCATAAAAGATGAAGCCGCCGGACTGGAAGCCCATGGCCACGCTGGCGTACAGGGTATCGGTCTGGCCCAGGCGATACGCGGCCCCGATCTTGGGCAATACGTCGTCCCAGTCGTCGCTGGCACTGACCGAGTTGGAACTGTTACTGCGGTTGATGGACCGCTCGCTGTTTTGGTAGCGCAACCCGCCGGTCAGCGTCAGGCCGTTTTCAAGCACGAAGCTGCTTTCCCAATACAACGCCGTGTCCTCGTCGGACAGCACCGAGGTTGTGTAGTCCGGCACCGGCCCCTCAATAAAGCCTAAATCTGGGTGAAACAACCCGGCCGGATAAAGTGAGCCGGAGACATTGTCCGTCGCGCGATCGGCGTAATAGGCACCGAGTGTCCATTGGTAAGCCTCGCCCGCGTCGCCGGAGCCAAGACGGATTTCCTGTGACACCTGCTCTACGTCCGGCTGGGTGATGCCGATCACCGGGAGGAAGCCGATCTCGGCTACTGGCTGCGGTATGGCCGTGAAATCAAAGTCCTGCTGCAGGTTTTGTTCCCAGTTGCGGATGGCCGTCACCGAACTGAAGTTCAGGTGCTGCCCGCTGAAGTCAGCGCTCAGCGAGTAGGTGCTGACATTGGTGTCGACGAAACCTGGTACGTCGCGCTTGACCCGGTGCGGCCCGGCGTCGGTGAGCGGGCTGTACGTAGGCACAAAACCGTCGTCGTGGCTCTCACTCGAGGCAGTCAGGCGGATGGTCCAGACGTCGCTGGGTCTCAGGACGAGTTGCAACCGGCCGGCGACCGATTCGCGCCCATCGATCTCCTGCCCCGTCGGCAGATTGGTCACAAACCCCTCGCGATCGTTGTAAAGACCGCTCAGGCTCAGGCCGATCTGCTCGGTGAGCGGCCCGCTGCTGTTTAGGCGGTATTCCTGCGTTTCGTACTCACCGAAACCCAGACCGGCGGTGGTACTCCACGCCTCGCCCGGCTGGCGGGTAAGCACGTTGACAACGCCACCCGGCGCGGCACCGGCGCCGAAGCGTGTCCCCTGGGGGCCGCGCAAAAACTGAATGTGCTCGATGTCGTAGAGGGACAGGCCGCGGCTCATCATGTCGGTATACGGGATACCGTCGACGTACATCCCGATCGCCGCCTGCCCCGCGCCGAAGCTGTTCTCCCGCAGACCGCGCACGCTGAACTTCGGCATCCGGGTGTTATTCGCATCAAACACGGTGAAGTTGGGCAGCACCGTCTGGATGTCTCGCACCTCCTGGATGCCACCGAGCGTGATCGTGTCGCCGCTGAGCAGCGTCACCGAGCGAGACTCAGCCTGCGGCGCCTCGGAGAGGATCATGACTGGCGGCAACTCGCCGGCATCCTCGTCTGTTTGCGGCCAGCCGGCTTGGGCAAGGGCAAAAAGCCCGGCCATGAGCGAGACGCATAGTATATATTTGTCTGTTGTTGATCTGATTGTTTTCATCGTTGTTTGCAAATTTTTTCACCTGCTGCCTATCTTACAAATAAATTAACAATAAAGTTACATTTTTTCGTAACTCGTTCGTTCTTAAGGGCGCTTCTGGAAACCTCTGAAACAGTTGTTGAATGTTATTGGCACAAAAAATAAATTTGGTAAGATTTTAGCATGCGGTATCGTGAAGCAACGCCACAATTGGATGTATTCTCAATGTTATCCCATGAGCAAGCTGTCACTCAGACTGTGAAAGGGATCAATAAACTGAGCAAAGTGATTGACTGGATGTTGTTTCGGGATGAACTCGAATCGGTTTTGGGCTATGCCCAGCGGGATTGGAGCAAGGGAGGCCGTCCTCCCTTTGATCCGGTGCTAATGTTCAAAGTGCTGGTGTTGCAGAAGTTTCACGGACTGAGTGATGAGGAGTGCGAGTTTCAGGTGTTCGA
>CAYWMH010000330.1:0-2598 GCA_964459315.1 uncultured Verrucomicrobiota bacterium | reverse complement strand
TCCAGCCGAGATGCTTCGAGTCGCCAAAACCGATCATGTCGTACGAGAACACCACCGCTCCCATACGCGCGAGCGTGGCGCACCGGTGTTGCTGGTCGGGCCGCTGCCGTCCGCCCTCCGGCCCCCGGTAGTGGCCGTGTGGACAAAGCACGCCGGGGCGTTTGCCCGTGCGGCCAAGCGGCCGGTACAGGTTGCCGTAGACGAATAAACCGGGCGGCGCCTCGAAGGGTGCCGACTCCACCGTGTAGCCATCGTAACGGCGCTTGTTCTTGATGATCGGGTTGAGTGGCGTGCGCTTGGGCAGCGGGTCGAGCTTGGCTCCGGTCAGGAACTGCTGCCGCACCGCCGCCGCGCGCGCCTTCCACTCGGCGAGGTTCGAGTGCGTCGCGGCGATACGCTTGAGCTGCGCCACGGCCTCGGCCTCGGAATGGTAGTTGCCCTGGCAGAGGGTTGGCTTGTCGGTTGGCTCCGCTTGGCCAAGCGGGGTTGACAAAACAGAGAGGCAAAGAAAAAAGGAGAAGCGTTTCACGCGGCGAGACTCCCAGATCACGCGGTAGCTCGCAACCCAAATCAAGCCCGGTTCAGCCGCTTGGCCAAGCGGCAAACGGCATTGCGTGAGACGGGACTTTGGGCTAACAAGGGCGCAAGTGAACCAGTCGACTCAAGCGATGCCGCTTGGTCAGGCGCATTTTCCGCAGCACCACGATCGACGTCAGTTTTTGCTGAAGGCGGGCGGCGGCATCGGCGGTCTGGCCCTGGCCGGTTTGCTGCAACAGGACGCCCAAGCGGCAAAGCCAAGCGCGGGCAGCCCGCTGGCACCGCGAAATCCTCACTTCGCCCCGCGGGCCAAGCGCGTCATTTGGCTGTTCATGCACGGTGGGCCGAGCCACATGGATCTGTTCGATCCCAAGCCGGAATTGGCCAAGTACGCCGGCAAACCGTTGCCGGGCAGTTTTGGCGAGGTGATGACCCGGCGCAAGGTGGCGAAGAATCCCCTTCTTGGCCCGATCAAGCCGTTCCGGCCGCGCGGCCAGTCGGGGCTTGAGATCAGTGATTTTTTGCCGCACATCGCCACGCACGCCGATGACATCTGTGTGTTGCGCAGCTGCCACGGGGACAGCGTCAACCACCCGCAGTCTGTCTACCAGATGAACACCGGCTCGATCCTCATGGGCAAGCCGAGCCTCGGCGCGTGGGTTGCATACGGGCTCGGCACGGAGAACCGCGATATGCCGGCGTTCGTTGTGCTGCCGGATCCGGGCAGCGGACTCAAGGGCGGTCCACCGGCGTGGGGCAGCGGTTTTCTCCCCGGCAGTTTTCAGGGCACCACCCTGCGGCCCGGCCCGAATCCCATTCTAAACCTCAAGCCGCCGACCGGCATTAGCGGCCGCAGCCAGCGCGGGATGCTCGATCTCATCGGCGAATTGAACCGCGACCACCTCGCCGCCCGCGACTATGACGACCGACTCGCCGCCCGCGTGAACGCCTACGAGCTGGCGTTCCGCATGCAGTCGACCGCGCCGGACATCGTGGACATCTCCCGCGAAACCCAGGCCACGCGACGCCTCTACGGCATCGGCCAAAAAGAGACGACCGAGTTCGGCACGCGCTGCCTGCTGGCGCGCCGAATGATCGAGAAGGGCGTCCGCTTCGTGCAGCTCTACTCCGGCGACACCGGCGGTTGGGATGCCCACTCAAACGTCCTCGACAACCACACCAAGTACTGCCGCCGCACCGATCTGCCGATCGCCGGGTTGTTGACCGATCTCAAGGCGCGCGGACTGCTGCGTGACACGCTCGTCATCTGGGGCGGTGAGTTTGGCCGCATGCCGATGAGCGAACAGGGCACCGGCCGCGACCACAACCCGTGGGGCTACTCCGTCTGGCTGGCTGGCGCCGGCATGCGCGGCGGCATGGCCCACGGCGCAACCGACCCGGTGGGCCTGCGCGCGGAACAAAACAAGGTGCATGTGCACGACCTTCACGCGACCATCCTCCACGCGCTGGGCATCGACCACGAGCATCTCACCTACTTTCACAACGGCCGGGACGAGCGCCTCACCGACGTCGGCGGCCGTGTGGTCACGGAGATCTTTGCGTGATGCGCTCGGTTGGGTCGATCGTCCTGCTGACCGGGCTGGCGCTTGGTCAAGCGGAGGAAACGGCTCCCATCGTCGAGCGCCCGATTACGCGGAAAGATCGAGACCACTGGGCATGGCGTCCGCTTGGCCAAGCGGCGATTCCGCAGGTGCCACAGGCCAAGCGCTTGGCCAACCCGGTCGACCACTTCATCGCCGCCCGGCTGCAACCGCACCAACTCACCCTCGCACCGGAGGCCGATCGCCGGACACTGATGCGCCGACTGCACTTCGATCTGCTCGGCCTGCCACCAAGCGCGGAGGCCGTTGCCGCGTTTGAGGCGGATCAGCGGTCCGACGCCTATGAACGACTGCTCGACACCCTGCTCGCCTCACCGGCCTACGGCGAGCGCTGGGCGCAGCACTGGCTTGACCTCGCGCGGTTTGCCGAGACGGACGGCTTCGAGCACGACAAGGTGCGCCCCAATGCGTGGCGCTATCGCGACTGGTTGATCGACGC
>CAYWMH010000329.1:325-2611 GCA_964459315.1 uncultured Verrucomicrobiota bacterium | reverse complement strand
GGCCCATCACGGTAGCCTGGATCTATGTAATTGGCTGCCAGGCATTGTAAACTAACACACACCCAGTCAGGAGATCTCAATGTATTACAGATACTTGACCGTATTAGTTTCGATGATTGTCCTCGCGCCTGTTCTGGCCAAAGCCGCGGAGCCGGCGACCGTGATGGGCCCGGCCGTAGGCGCCGACAAGAAGCTGATCAAATGGGGCGCGGACACGCCGGTGTCGAGTTGGCTACGCGACAACGCCGCCGCGATGGAGGCGATGTGGCCGTTCGACGGCGTCGTCATTCGCGGCGATATCGCAATCGGCGGCCGCCGCGCTCCGCAGCACGGCCAACTGTTCGCCAAATACAAGTTCACCTACGACCAGCTCAAACACATCGTTGATGACGTCAAGGCCGCGAAGCTCCAGCGATTTACCGACAACTTCATGACCATGTCGCAGAGCATCGACGACATGGTCTTCAAGGATGAGTCGGGCAAGGAAATGGACCGCATGGTCCTGGAGCCGCCGGATTGGTTCGATGACGACGAGTTTGCCGTCACTGTCGCCAACTGGGTACTCGCCGCGCGCATCTGCCGCGAAGCGGGGCTTAAAGGCGTCATGCTCGACTTCGAACTATGGGCCACCACCAATGGCAAGTATCCGCGTGCGTGGGACTACACGTTCAACAAGAAGCACAATAGCGGCGTCGTCCCGTCATTTGATGCGTGTTACAAGAAGTGGCGGCAGCGCGGCCGTGAACTGATGGCCGCGGTCTGCGCCGAATATCCCGACATCACCATGATCAACTACCACGGCTCGCACGACGGGCCCTGGCAGCGCGTCGGCATCGCCGCGCCGGTCACCGACGGCGTCCACCCCCTTTCCACCAGTGACTATGGCTTGTTCGCACCGTTTCTCGACGGCATGCTCGAAGGCATCCCCGGCCGGTCCAGGGCCCTTATCTTCGACGGCGGCGCGATGTATCACGCGACCTATCGCTCGCGATACAAGTCCTATCGCGAGCACACATACGCACGTAGCCGGAAGCTATGCGAGGTGCCCGGCGAATTTGACGATCACATGCGCCTCGCGTTCGCAACGTGGATCGACGGGCGCGGCTGGCGCACGAACCCGGACTGGAGTTGGCCGTGGCAAACCCAGCCGCCCTATCACGACAACCAGTTCACGCCGGCGGAAAACGAACATTCGCTTTACTGCGCGCTGCTCGAGACGGACAAGTACGTCTGGCTGTGGACGGAGAGAGCCGTCTTTTTCCCCAAGTGCGGCTTTGCCATGGCGGCTGACTCACCAATCACCGTCAACGAAGATTACCGCCAGGCGCTGCTGAACTGCCGCAAACCCCACGCGCTGAACTTCAAGCGCGACGATCGCGGCGCGAGCGCCGACCCGCCGTCCACGTTGCCGCGCTACGATGAGCAGCAAACGCTCACCCCGCTCGAGGACAAGTATGAATACATCGCCTCCTTGCCGGTCACCTGGCGCTTCTGGGCCGATGACGAAAACATCTCCACCTTCGGCGGCGGCTCGATCGGCAAACCCGATTGGCAACTGGACGGCCAAAGCTACAGCAACTGGCGAACCATCCGCACCGACGACTACTTCGAAAACCAGGGCGTCCAGTTCAACGGCCACGCCTGGTACCACACCGAGTTCGACATTCCCGCGAGCCTGGCGGGAAAGAAAATCTCTTTGCACTTCCCCGGCATCACGCTCCACCCGGTCGTCGGCAGCCAGATCCATGTCAACGGCAAGCTCCATTGGGGCTTGCTTGCCCAGAAGGAACACGACGTGCTGGTCGTGGACATTACCGAAGCAGCCACTCCCGGAAGTAAGAACGTGGTGGTTATCAAAATCTTCAACTACGGCGGCCCAGGGGGGATCTACCGGTCGGTCAAGTTGGCAGTGCGTCGATGACGAATCGCGCCAACCTCGGCAAGCACGCTTCTGACGTTCACGAACCCAGCGCCAGTGGCCGCGAACCCACTTTGACTTATCGTACGGGCACGTTCCGCAAGCCAGGTCCTTGCGGTCCGGTGGCTTGGTTGGACGTGGTGGTCGTGGCGGCTTTGGCATGGGACCACTCCAATCACTTTACTAGAGATTTGATTCCGCGCGAGAGCACAACGCGCGGAATGTTCGTTTCAGGCGGGGATGGGTCCCTCTCCCACCCAAAGGCACCGACCGCTCGTTCAATATCGTCGACCAGCGTCCGCTAGCGCGCCTCAAAGACCGACTCGTCCAGCAGCAGACGGTAGATGTCTCCCTCATACTCGAGGATC
>CAYWMH010000329.1:0-315 GCA_964459315.1 uncultured Verrucomicrobiota bacterium | reverse complement strand
CAGCCTCAACACCACCCAGATCACCGACGCAGGCTTGGTGCATCTCAAGGGGCTAACGAATCTGGAGAGTCTCGTCCTCGCGGGCTACACCCAGATCACCGACGCCGCAATCACCGAACTGAAGCAGGCGTTACCGAACTTGCAGATCACGAAGTAACCCCGCCGCCCCTCCCGCCGCCGGTGCGGGTCCCGTTGCGATAGCTACGCTGCCCGGATCGTGAATGACAACTGTTGCACACTTGTTCCGCTTATCGGCATGTGCTGCGCTGCCCGGTTTGAGCGTCGACAGCCGTTTGTTGGTGTACTCCCAGCGGA
>CAYWMH010000328.1:0-2618 GCA_964459315.1 uncultured Verrucomicrobiota bacterium | reverse complement strand
CGACGAGCGCGGCACCGAGGAATATAACAGGGCGCTGGGCGAGCGCCGCGCGCTGAGCGTGCGCGGCGCGTTAGCAGGCTTGGGGGTGAGCGCCGACCGGATTCGCACGATGAGCTTTGGCGAGGATCGCCCCGCCGACCCCGAGCTGAACGAAGCCGCCTTTTCCCGCAACCGCCGAGGCGAGTTTGTATTGCTCAAGCCCAAGCCGGGGAATTGATGGCTGCCGGCCAACGCCCATCGATGGGAGTTGGCTCTTTACAATTTGAAATAATAGGCTAGTTTTTCCGGCCTTTTTTGACGAGATATGACAAATTACTTTCAGTTGGCTTTTTCACCCGGAATGCCCGAGATCCTCTTGGTTTTGGCGGTGATCCTGATTTTTTTCGGTGCCAAGAAGCTGCCCGAATTGGCCAAGGGCATGGGGCAGGGAATCAAGGAATTCAAGAAAGCCACCCGCGACGTGAACAACGAACTGGAGCGGGCGATGGACGATCACCCCACCCACAGCCCGCCGCCCTCCCCGCAGATCACCGAGCAAAGCGCCGGCGACGAAACCAAGAAGGACGCCTGATCGCACAGGTGACTCCGAGTGACTTGGCTTTAAACCATGTCCAAGGAACCCGAGGGGCCTTCGAAGCCTGACCAACCCCAGACCGACGGCCAAGCGGAGCAATCCGAGGCGTCATCCAGCAAAGAGCTCCCCAAGCGGGAATCTGCCCCTGAAGCAGGCGACGATTCTGGCCAAGCGCTTGGCCAAGCGGACGGGGAGCATCCCGAGCCTAGCGGGGAGGAACCGGATCACAGCGTCCACCCGCACGACGACCCGTATCACCACGACTACGAGCACGAGGATCACGACGCCTATCACGCCCATCATGATGAGCATTACCACCATGGGCATGAAGAGTACCAGGGGGATTCGCACGACGAACATGCGACAACCACTCCCGTGCCGTTTGGCGGCAGCTCCGGTGGGGGTGACGACGAAGGCCCAGCGGATATCGACGAGAACGGCGAGGAATACGGCGGGCCAGTCAAGTCGTTCCTCGAGCACATGGAGGATTTGCGCTGGACGCTCATCCGCTGCGTGGCCTCGGTGTTCGTGGCCATGGTCATCTGTCTCGCCGGCGCCCCCTACCTTGTCGAGACGCTCGCTTGGCCACTAACGAAGGCGAAGCAATCTCTCACCGAAAACCGGGAGACCAGTCTGCGCAACGAGCAGAAAAGTGAAATCCTCGTTCGGTTGACAGAAAAGGAAACCTTTCGAGTCCCGATGCAGACCGATCTTCTGGACGAAGTCCGCGAACAACTCGGCCAGACCAACTCGGCCGTGACGCCGTCGTTTCAACTCGCCCCAGCGGTGAGGGACGGGAAACTGCAGTTGCTGCTGCAGCCGGACACGAACACCGTTGCCGACTATGACACATCCCCCGGGGAAGGGCCGGAGCTCAAGGCGATGGGGCCGCTCAGCGGGTTCCTGGTGGCGCTGAAGCTGGCCTTCTACGGTGGCATCATGCTGTCCTCCCCATTCATCCTGTTTTTCATCGGCCAATTCACGATCCCGGCCCTGCGCAAAAAGGAGAAAAAATACCTCATCCGGGCCGTCCTCGTGGGCGGCTTGCTTTTCTTCTGCGGCGTGGCGTTTTGTTATTTTCTGGTGATGCAAATCGCGCTGAGCACCTCGGCGCTGTTTGCCAACTGGCTCACGTTCGGGGCGGACGTATGGCGGGCGGAGGAGTATATCAACTTTGTCTGCAAATTCATGCTCGGCATGGGCATCGCGTTCGAGCTGCCGGTTGTGATTCTGCTCCTCGTGAAGGTGGGCGTGCTCGACTACAAGAAATTGTCGGCATTCCGGATGTACTGGGTGGTCATCAACCTCGTGCTCGCCTCGATCCTCACGCCCCCAGATTTGGTGACCCAGGTTCTCATGGCACTTCCGATGCAGTTCTTCTACGAATGCAGTGTTCTTATCGCGTGGATCTGGTATCGGCGTGATCGTAAAAAGGAGGCTGAGGAGGCTGCGGCCTCTCCGCCTGATGAACCAGAAAAATAGCCCCAAAAGGCTTTACACAGGCACCCTTTAGACTACGCTGCCCGTCGCTTTTTGACTGATCCAATGAGATATTTCGCAAAAACCATCACCACCGTGGCCCTCATCGCCATGTTTTCCGTCGGGTGCGCCGGCCCCGAAAACAAGCTGGGCCGCGGGCTGCGCAATTTCAGCGAGTTTACCCGCTTGGGCGAATTCAGCCGTTCCGTCGAGCAAACCGCACTCTGGGACGGTCCGCCGCACGCCTATACTACTGGTGTCGTGCGCGGCCTGCGCCGAACCGCCGCCCGCACGGCCGTCGGTTTTGCGGAGATTATCACATTCCCAATTCCTACCCCGGACTATGAGCCGTGGCTTCAGGGAGCGACCGTTTATCCTGATCCCTCGGTGGCCACGCTGGACTACCCTTGGGGTGGTATGGTGATGCCGGACGACGCCTTGTTCCCGGCCAGTTACACGCCCGACCTGTGGGATGACGGTGTCTTTCACCCGAATAGCGCCATTGGGTTCGGTGGCGGCGACGTGGCCCCTTTCTTCCCGGGTAGCCGTTTCAAGGTGTTTGACC
>CAYWMH010000327.1:0-2631 GCA_964459315.1 uncultured Verrucomicrobiota bacterium | reverse complement strand
GCAGGACGCGCAGCACCGCGTGGTATACCTTGTTTTGCCGGCGCGAAAACTTGCCGCTGACGGGGATGGTGCGGGTAAGGTCGGCGTTGTAATTGGCGTAGCTTGAGGCGACGTCCATGAGCAGCAGCTGGCCCTTTTTGCAAACCTGATCGTTCTGCAGGTAATGCAGCACGCAATTATTTTTGCCGGCGGCGACGATGGGCGTGTAGGCGAACTTGCCGCGGCGCTTGATGAACTCCCGCGCCAGTTCCGCCTCCACCTCGTACTCCGTGACGCCCGGCTTCACAAAACGCAGCGTCCGCCGAAAGCCGCGCGCCGTGATGTCCACCGCCTCTTTCAGCAGCTCAATCTCGAGATCCGTCTTCACCACGCGCAACGTATGCAGCAACGGCGCCAACCGCCGGTAATCGTGCAGCGGGAAATCGCGCCGGCATTGCTCAATGAAACGCGCGTCGCGCGTCTGCACCTCCACCACCGCGCGTTTGTGCTCGTTGGTGTTCAAATACACGCCCTCCGCCTCGCACATCAATATGCGGAACAGCACCGGGAACTCCGAGAGCCATTGCACATTCTTGATGCCAGAAATTTTCCGCGCGTCCTCCTTGTTGTGCTTGTAGCCCTCCCAAATCTGCAGATGCTCGTTCGGCTGGCGCAGGAAAAGAATTTCCCGATGCTTCTCCTCCGCCGCATCCGGAAACAGCAGCAGGATACTTTCCTCCTGCTCAATGCCGCTGAGGAAAAACAAGTCGGCATTCGCCTGCATCGGCAGCGTGCCGTCGGCATTCGTCGGCAGCACATCATTGGCATTCACCACCGCCAATGACTTCGGCGCCATCTGGCTCGCCAGTCGCTTGCGGTTTTCGGAAAAGAGTTTTGATTTAATTGGCCTGTGTCGCATAAGAAAACGTGGCGACAGAGTGCGGGAAACTTAGCGACGCGGCAAGGGTTTCAATCGCGCCGGCACTTGCCCGGCGTCTCATCATCATGCCGCGAGCATGATGATGATCCAGTGCCGGCAAAGTCGCATGCTCCGGCCAAGGGGTCATGGGGCAATGCCGTTGACTGCTTCCAAGTGCGTCAACAACCCGCTGTGATCCATGTCACCTTTGCCGCTTTCGACCATGGCGATGAAGAGGTCGTTGACGAGCCGTGTGATCGGCAGGTCGAGCCCCAGTCGCTCCGCGGCGGCGAGGGCATTTTTGAGATCCTTCACCTGAAATTTCGCCGGACCGCCCGGTTCAAAATTCCGCTCCACCATGCGTTGGCCGTGCTCGGTGAGGATGCGGCTGGAGGCGAAGCCGCCCTGCAATGCCGTGCGTACCTGCGCCCGATCCGCACCGCCACCACCGGCCAGAATGAACGCCTCGCTCACAGCGCCGATCGTGATGGCCACGATCACCTGATTGGCGAGTTTCGACAACTGCCCGCAACCATTCGGCCCCACATACGTCGCGCGCCCCATCGCGGCAAAGACCGGCTCCATGGCCGCAAATGTCTCTGCCGCGCCGCCGGCCATGATGGCCAGTTCACTCGCCGCCGCACCCTTGGTACCACCGCTCACAGGTGCATCCAGATACGCCACGCCGGACGCCAAGTGACGCTTCGCATGATCCATTGCCTCGTCCGCACCGATCGAGCTCATGTCAATCCGCGTCGCGCCCTCGGTAATCGCCGCCGCTGTGCCCTGCTCGAACATCACGTCCGACACCGCCGGTCCATCCGAGAGCATCGTGATCACCACCTCCGCGCCCGTTACTGCTTTCTCTGGTGCCGCTGCCACCGTCGCGCCATCGGCATGCAACGCCTCCGCCTTGGAGGCAGTTCGGTTCCAGACGGTTAACTCAAAGCCGGCTTTCAACAGACACCGACACATCGGCGCGCCCATCAGGCCAGTGCCGAGGAAGGCGATCTTTGGTTTTGAAGCGTCACTCATTTTTAAATGGATAATTGAAATTGTGGTGCGTAATGATTAACCAAACCCGGAGACGCCAATTCATGGGCTCACTATTAATGCGCAGGTTTTGCGTAAATAGTTTTAGCGCAAATCACTGGCCCTGCTTTTGAGCAGGCTCACTAGGCTTTGGGTCAGTGGGCTGGGTTGGCCTCGCCAAAGGGCCCCGATGGTCACAGGCGGGAAATCATCCAGCGTCAGCAAACGCACCCCTTTCGACGCTTTTTTCCCGGGCAACTCGAGACTGAGTCCAATGCCAAAGCCGTTGGCCACGTAGGTGTCGATCAGGTCAATGGAGTTCAGCTCGATGCCGATCGGCCAACTGATTTTTCGCCGGGCCAATTCCTTTTGGAAGGCGCGGCAGATTCCTTCATTCTGGGGCAGACTGATGAGGGTTTGCGCGATGCGATCCTGGCCAAGAATGTCATTCACGGTCTTGATTTTCGTTTTGGCCGGCACCTGCAGGACCATCTTGAGATCGAGCAGTTTCTCCGTCTTTATCTCAGTCGGCGGTTTCGAGTCCAAGACCGTAACGCCAAGGTCCACCTCCGAGGCCAGCAACCATTGCTCAATCTCCGGCTGGAGCCCGACGCGCAGACTTGGGTGCAACCCGGCTAATTCTCCGCGCGCCTTATTGAGAATTTCCGGCTGGTGATCCCTGATATTAGTGGTGGAAGCCG
>CAYWMH010000326.1:0-2642 GCA_964459315.1 uncultured Verrucomicrobiota bacterium | reverse complement strand
CTCACCCGCAGGTGATCTTCCAGTTCCACGATGCGTACACCGGTGACCTGCGCTATTCGGAGACCTATGTGCTGGGATTGGATTGACAGCGCCTGGCCAAGCGCGAATCGGTAGCCATGACACCAACCGAAAGCAACCCGACCCAGCGCCACCGCCGGCTTGGCTTGGTATTGCTACTCCTGTTCGCGGTCGCGATGGTGATGGGGCCGGGGCCGGGGCTGCGACTGGTGAATCCCGAGCCAAGCGCCGCCCGCGAGAGCCTGCTCTTTCTCGGGCTGCCGGTGATCTACGCTTGGGGGTTGTTTTGGTACGGCGTTCAGGCTGCGGTGGTGGTGACGGCCTGCCTCACCATCTGGAAACCCAGCGACGATTGATGGACACGGCCGTGACAACTGACCTTGGCTGGCTCCCGCACTTCTGCCTCGCGGGCTATCTCCTGTTCCTCCTCGGGATCGGCCTCTGGGGTTTCCGCAAACGCCAGGCCGGCGAGGAGGACTACTATCTCGCCGGACGCGGACAGGGCTGGCTGGTCTCGTCGCTGACAATCATGGCCACGTTTTTCAGCTCGGCGGCGATGCTCGGCGCGCCGGGTATGGTATACAAGGAAGGGGTCGTGTTTGCGCTGTTCGCGCTGAATGTCCCGCTGAGCGGCGCAGTGATCTACGTGCTCGGCAACCGCATCCGCAAACTTGGCCAAACACATGGGCACGTCACGCCGGCCGACCTGATCTGCAGCCACTACGGCAGCCCGGTGGCGCTGCGGTGCCTCGTGGCGTTGATCGGTTTTCTGTACGCCGTGCCGTACGTGGTCATCCAGATTCAGGCGGGCGGCCTCATCTCGAGCCAACTATTCGGCGGTGAACACGCGTTCGAGATCGGTGCCTGCCTGCTGTCGCTCGTGACGATGCTGTACATCATGATCGGCGGCATGCGCAGCGTCGCGTGGACCGATGCGCTGCAGGGCACGCTGCTGATGGGCGGCATGCTGCTGGCCGGTGCCGCCGCCGTGGCTGCCCTCGGCGGACCATCCGCTTTTTTCGACAGGGTCAGCGAGTTGCCCCGCACCTCCCTTTCCGTCCCCGGCACCACCGGCTCGTTCACGCCGGAGAAACTGTTCACGCTCTGCATCTTCGGCGCGCTCGGCTCAATGATCCAACCGGCGCAGTGGATGCGCTTTTACGCGGCCAAGTCGGCCAAGGCTCTCCGGCGCAGCGCGGTCATTTTCGCGCTTGGCCTGACGGCCTGTTTTCTGTTTGGCGTGATGCTGGTCGGCTTGGGCGGCCAAGTGCTTTATCCGGTGGCCAAGCCAAGCGCCGACGGCCCGTTCGAATACCAAGTGCAAATCGACGGCCAAGCGGTCGCCGTCCCCGAAGCCGGCTTGGCCAATCGCTTGGCCGAGGGCGGCAAGCCGCTTCCCCACCCTGACGTCGGCGCGGGTTCGAGGGATTTCGATCAAATCATGGTCGTCGTGCTAAAGCGCCACCTGCCGGAGCTGCTTGGACCGGCGGGACTCCTGCTGGGGACGCTGGTGATCATTGCCGGCTGTGGGTGGGGCGCGGCGTGATCGCGGCAGCGACACTGCTGGCGCTGGGCATGGTGTTCGTCAGCCGCAGCAGCGAAAGCTTCGATCCGGTCGGGATGATCATGCCGATGAGCCTACTGGCAATCGCCTTCTCGAGCCAACTCCTGCCGGTGACGTTCGACGTGCTGTTCCTCAAGCGCGGCTCGCGGCGCGGGGCGATCGCCGGGATCGTCGCCGGGATGCTAGTCGTGCTGATGTTCAGTCCGCTGCTGGCGATCCTCACCGGAAGCGACTCAGCCGCCGTGGGCCTGTTCGCCCGCCTCAAGCAACTCGCCGACATCGGCTTCTGCGGCGTGGTGGTGAACGTGTCACTCTTTGCCCTGCTCAGCACAGCCAACCGCCGGTAGGGACGCCTGTCCCAGCCGTCCGCAAATTATCAAACCAAGCCCCGGACTACTGGGACAGCAATCCCTATCTTCATCACTTACCCAGCTTGGCCAGTTGCCGGCGGAGGTGCTTGGATTGTTTGTCGTTGAGGATTTGCCACACGGCCAGGCCGTTGCCGACCAACTCCCATTCGTCGAATTCCCAGACGACTTTTTTGTCGCGGGTGATCTCGAAGATTTGCGGGTTGCCCTCGCCGGCGTGGCAGTTGCCGACGATGAAGTTGCCGTTCTTCAATTGCTGCAGCGCGGTCATCCAGCCAAGCTCAATTTCCGTCCCGGGCACTGTCCCCTTGATCTCCCAAACCACCTTTTTTTCAGGCGTCACTTCGACGACACTTTTGCCACTTCCAGATGCGATCAATGTGTTGCCGTTCTTCAGGCGAATCGCGCCGTAGCAGCGGGTGTTAATGAGGTACTCCCAAACGATCTCGCCCTTGCGGTTGTACTCGGTGACGACGCCCGGATTTTCGGAGGTGACAAGGTAGTTGCCCTCATGCGTGAAACGCACCCAGCGCGTGTTTTGCCGGCCGTCCCGCTTCATCGGTATCTCGTGGATGATCTTGCCGTTTTTGTCGACCTCGATGATACGCCCCACCCCGCTCTCGACGATCGAGGTGTTACCGTTTTTTAGGCGAGCGAAGGCGTGCACGTCCACCCGCTTGCCCTTGTTGCCG
>CAYWMH010000325.1:0-2659 GCA_964459315.1 uncultured Verrucomicrobiota bacterium | reverse complement strand
ACGGCGCGAGCTAGACTGGATTCGCCGCGGTCCGAAGGCGCGAACGACCAAGGCCAAGTTTCGCGTGGAGAAATTTTACTCGATCAAGAACACCCAGCCCCCCGATGGGGAGTTGTCGATGGACCTGATCATCCCGCCGCCAGGGCAGTTGGCCAACCGCGTGGTCGACCTGATTAACGTCGGGCTGGAACTGGGCGGCAAGCAACTGATCGACGGGTTTGATTTCAAGTTTGAGGCCGGCATGCGGATCGGCGTCTGCGGACGCAACGGCCTTGGTAAGACCAGTCTGCTCAAAATTGTGTTGGGGCAATTGGCCCCGACCGCCGGCAGCCGCAAGGCCGGCGTGCTAACGCAGTTCAACTACGTTGACCAGGAGCGTGTGCAGCTTGACCCGGAAAAAACGTTGCTGGAGGAAGTTGCCGAGGGCGCGGACTCGATCCCGTTTGGCAACGGCAAGTTGGCGATTCGCGCCTACCTGCAACGGTTCGGATTTGATCCCAAGCGGATCAACATGCGGGTGAAGAGCCTATCCGGCGGCGAGAAAAGCCGGCTGCTGCTGGCGCGAATCCTGAAGCACGGCGGCAATTTCCTGGTGATGGACGAGCCGACCAATGACCTCGACCTGCCGACGCTGCGACTGCTGGAGGAGGCGCTGCTGGCGTTCACCGGCTGCGTGCTGGTGGTCAGCCACGACCGTTATTTCCTGAACCGGGTCTGCACGGGAATCGTTGCGTGCGAGGGCGACCTGGAAGTCGGCTACTTCGAGGGTGACTACGACTATTACCGTGAAAAACTCGCCGAGCGGACGTCATGCTTGGCCAAGCGGCCCGAAGCCACCCGACTCGGGAACAAGCCAAGCCAAGGTGCCAAGCCCAAGCCGCGAAAGTTGACATGGAAGGAGCGCAACGAGCTCGAAGGCATGGAAGCCGCCATCCTCAACGCCGAGGAGGAGGTGACCCGTATCGAGGGCCTGTTCGCCGATCCGGAGTTTCACTCAACCCACGGCCCGCAAGCCGGGGAATTGACCAAGGCACTGAAGTCGGCAAAGCAACAAGTCGCCTCGCTTTATACGCGCTGGGAGGAGCTCGAGATAATACGAACGGCGAGCGAACAGCCGTGAGTGCCGACCGGCTTTAGACCCCGTCAATGCCTGACCCCTAGGCCGGAGGGTCATCGGACGGAGAGAAATCGACCGAGTCGAGTTGATTCTTCATCTCCTTGCCGGAACGGAACTTAACCACCTTGCGTGCCGGAATCTGGATATCAACTCCCGGATCCTTGGGATTGCGGCCCACACGTTCCTTTCGTACCTCGATCTTGAAGACGCCGAAATTGCGCAACTCGACTGTGTCGCCATTGACTAGGGCGTCACGAATGGCATCCAACGTGTGGGTAATGACCTCTGCAACCTGCGCCTGCTGCAGCTTTACTTCCGGCTTGAGGGCATGGCGCACCCGCGTGGCCAAGTCACGCTTTGTCACAGTGCTCTTGCCTTTGTTGGCCGGGTTCATTTTTCGGTGGGTTAAGCCGACGTTTCGGTGAAAGGGGAGCCGTACGCCCTTGGTGACAATGAGTCAAGACGCTTTTTTAGTAAAAACTTGCCCGGCGAGAGGTGCTAAATCGCGCTTGGCCATTATCGCCAGTTAGCTGAGGATCGATTTGATGACGTGGGCCTCGTCCTCAACCCCAGTCAACCGGGCGTCCAAACCTTGAAAACGATATGTAAACCTCTTGGAATCAACACCAAGCAGATGAAGCATGGTTGCGTGAAGGTCACGTACATGAACCCGATCCGTGGTGGCATTATAGCCCAACTCGTCGGTCTCGCCGTGCGTGACCCCGCCCCTGATCCCGCCCCCAGCCAGCCACATCGAAAAAGCCCGAATATGATGGTCACGCCCGGCGGTGGAGCCTTTACCCTGAAACATCGGGGTGCGGCCGAACTCGCCGCCCCAGACCACCAGCGTGTCGTCGAGCATCCCCCGCTCCTTTAGATCCTCAACCAGTGTCGCGCTGGGATGGTCGCACAGGCCGGAGCAGATTTTCATGTACCGCTCCAAGTCGCCGTGGTGATCCCAGCCCCGGTGGTACAGATGGATGAAGCGCGTGCCGCGCTCGGCCAGGCGCCGGGCCAGCAGGCAATTCGCGGCGAACGAGCCATCCATGCCGTCGACGCCGTAGGCATCGAGCACGTGACGCGGTTCACCGGAAAAGTCCATCAACTCCGGCACGCTGGTCTGCATGCGGAAAGCTAGCTCGTACTGTGCAATGCGAGTGTCGATCTCCGGGTTGGCCACCTCCTCGTTGCGCAGGCGGTTGAGTCGGCCCACCGTGTCCACGAGGCGACGTTGCTGTGCGTGATTCACACCGGGCGCGGAGCGGACATAATGCACCGGGTCGCCCTGCGAGAAAAACTGGACGCCCTGGTGGCGGCTCGGCAAAAAGCCGGCACCCCATTGGCGGGAGGAGATCGGCTGCGGATTGCGGCCACCTTCGCTGGTCAGCACCACGAACCCGGGGAGATCATCGTTCATCGAGCCCAGCCCGTACGTCACCCAGGCGCCCATGCTCGGCCGGCCAGAGATGGAGGTGCCGGTGTTCATCACCGTGTGCGCCGGGTCGTGGTTGATCTGGTCGGTGTGCATCGAGCGCACGATCG
>CAYWMH010000324.1:0-2665 GCA_964459315.1 uncultured Verrucomicrobiota bacterium | reverse complement strand
CGCATCGTTGGCGGGGTGGCCTTTGGCCGCCGATGTCGCCAGGGCCTTGGCAATCTCAACCTTGCGGTTCCCTGCCTTCTTTTTGCCCTGGGCAGCCGGTTCGATCTCGATGCTGATGTTTGACAGCACAAAGCCGGCGGCAGGTTTCGCCGATGTCCCCGGCACGATGCGTAATGCCGTGATGGGCTTCGACGGCGCTGCCAGCACCAGGGTGTCGTCAGCCTTGCTGCCGTCCGTGATCAGGGGCGCGGCCTTGTCGTTGAGTACCCAGGCATTCTGCTGCACGGCTTTCGCAAAAGACTTGCGCTGTACTTCACCGTGCTTCGCATCGAGGATCAGGACCGCCACGTTATCAAGCCGCTCGGGACAGCAGTCGTTGCGGTTCCAGACCGTCACAGAATCAATCGACTGCACAATGCCAAGATCCAGTTCCCACCACTCGCCCGTACCGCTCTTGGTGCAGGCGCAGCCCCCGAAGCTTCCGCTGCGATCGCCGTCGATCGCTTTGGCGGCGCGGTTGCCGCCGGAGTAGTCGCTTGATTGTTTCGCTTTGCCCTGCGGCGCAATATTGCGACCATTGCTCATCACCTCGACTTCGGAGATCGTCAGGAACTGTTCCACCTCCTTGGGCAGTTCCAGACGAACGTAGCGTCCGGCGACGGCAGACTTCTCTCCCTTGGGAGCCTTGTCGGCCTTGTTGCTGACACGACTGATTGCGTTGCCGGTCAATGTCAGCCTGCTGTTCCCGGTTGTGGTTGCCTCACTGATCGATGCATCCGACCACGCGATTGCCTGGAGCGATTTCCGCCAGTCCGCAAAGGCCGCCTGCAGCTCGGTGGAATCAGCGTTGACAATGGCATCGTACCTGGCGATCAGCGGCTTGACCTCGGCCAGCCTGGCGATGGCCTCAGGGGTATTCACCTTGAGGGTCGGGGCCGTTGCACCCTTGGTATTGCCCCGGCCGACAAGGCTGTTGAAGAAGCCTCCGAACTGGTAGTACTCCTTCTGCGTCATCGGGTCATACTTGTGATCGTGACATTGTGCGCACTCCATGGTCAGGCCGAGGAATGCTGTGGCCGTTGTGTTGACTCGATCCACCAGATACTTGATCCGATAATCCTCATCGATGATGCCGCCTTCGTTCGATGTGGTGTTATTGCGTAGGAATCCCGTGGCAATCTTCTGTTCGACGGTTGCATCGGGCAGCAGATCGCCGGCCACCTGCCAGGTGATAAAGTCGCTGTAAGCAAGATTGCTGTTGAAGGCCCGCACCACCCAGTCGCGCCACGGATAGATGTTGCGCGCATGATCCTCGAAAAGACCGTCCGTGTCACCGTAACGGGCCACGTCAAGCCATTCGACCGCCATGCGCTCGCCGAACCCCGGGCTCTCCAGCAACCGATCCACTGCCTTTTCGTAAGCCTCTGGTGATTTGTCGGCCGCAAACGCGTCCAATTCCGCCAGGGTCGGCGGCAGGCCGGTGAGATCGAAGCTCAGCCTGCGCAGCAGTGTGGCGCGATCAGCCTCCCTGGATTGCGTCCGCATCTCATCCTGGACGCGCTGCAGAACAAATCCATCAATGAAATTCCCTACCCTGCCTTTGGTTGCGAGGTTCGGGGCAGGTCTTTTCTTCGGGGGCAGGAATGCCCAGTGCTTCTGCCATTTGGCGCCCTGGTCGATCCATTGGCCAATCAGATTGATCTCGGCCTTGGTTATCGTCAACTTGGACTTCGGCGGCGGCATGACGTCGCCTCGGTCTTTGGTCAGAAGTCGATGCATGACTTCGCTGGCCTTGGCATTACCCGGTGCGATGGCGCGGGCTCCGCCGCCATCCTTTAGCAGCGCCTTGGCGGCGTCTTCCAGGTCAAGCCGCAGACCGGCTTTGCGCGCCGCCGAATCCGGCCCATGACAGGCGAAACAGCGATCCGCCAAAATCGGCCGAATATCCTTGTTGAAGGAAATGGACCCGGCGGCTGTTGTCGTTACAGTCACCGACAGGGCAAGAACAGCCGCACTCCACCACCCCACAACTCCGATACGACAGTTGCGTGCGATCATGCCAGGATCTCCTTGACAACATCCCCATGCACATCGGTCAGTCGGAAACGACGCCCCTGATACTTGAACGTGAGCCGCTCGTGGTCGATGCCCATCAGGTGCATGACGGTCGCCTGGAAGTCGTGCACATGCACAGGGTCCTTGACGATGTTGTAGCCGACCTCGTCGGTTTCACCGTGGGTGATGCCGGGACGGATGCCGCCGCCGGCCATCCAGTAGGTGAAACAGCGCGGATGATGGTCGCGCCCGTTGGCTGCCTTGCCAGCACCGCCCTGGCTGTAGGTCGTGCGCCCAAACTCTCCGCCCCACACCACCAGCGTATCGTCGAGCATGCCACGCTGTTTGAGGTCGGAAACCAGTGCGGCACTTGGCTGGTCGGTGTCCCTGCACTGCTTGGGCAGCGCACCGATGAGACCACCGTGCTGGTCCCAGCCCCGATGGTACAGTTGGATGAAGCGCACGCCGCGCTCGGCCAGGCGCCGGGCCAACAAACAATTGGCGGCGTATTTGCCGGGCTGCTGGCACTCGGGGCCGTACATGTCGAGGACGTGCTTCGGTTCATTGCTGATATCCGATGCCTCGGGCACCGACAGCTGCATGCGGTAGG
>CAYWMH010000323.1:0-2675 GCA_964459315.1 uncultured Verrucomicrobiota bacterium | reverse complement strand
CGTCATCCGCGTGCCCGGAGCCAAGGGCAATGGCACCGCCTGCACACGCATCGTTGAGTTTGTGGATATTTACCCCACGCTCACAGATCTGGCTGGCTTGAAGAATCCAATGGGTCTTGAGGGTCGCAGCCTCAAACCGCTCTTGCAAAATCCCCTCTCCGAATGGAATGGCACCGCCATCACGCAGGTGCTGCGTCCCGCCGACAAGCGTTTGGCCAAGCCAGTGATGGGTCGCAGTATTCGTACCGCCCGCTGGCGTTACACCGACTGGGCCGAGGGAGATTCCGGGGTGGAACTATACGACCACGCTTCGGACCCGTTGGAATTCAAGAACCTTGCTCTCAAGCCCGACGCCGAGGCCAAGTCCGTGATGCTCCGACTCCGCAAACTCCTTGAGCAAAAAGCCAGCGGCAAGGTCCCCACCACACCATTCAATCCCAAGCGCCTTTGATGAGTTGCTTGGTCAATAGCTTTTGCTTGTCGTCGGGATCAACGATCCGAAAGATTTGGTTCCATAGAGGGACGCTTCAGCAATCCGTGTATGTCCGGCGGGATCGGATTTGAATATGATGAAAGTGGCGTTCTTCACCGGTCTGCGTGCGTTGGAAGTACTTGAACGGCCGAGGCCGGTCTTGGAGCGGCCGGGCGATGTGCTGGTACGTGTCGACACGCTGGGTGTGTGCGGGTCGGATATTCATTACTACACGGCGGGGCGCATCGGCGGCCAGGTCATCGAGTACCCGGCCACGCTGGGCCACGAGTGCGCCGGCACTGTTGCGGAGGTGGGTGCTGGCGACGATCGGCTGGCCAAGGGGCAGCGCGTGGCCATCGACCCCGCGATCTCGTGCGGTGACTGTGACCAATGCCGAGCGGGCCGGGCGCACACTTGCCGCGATTTGCAGTTCCTTGGCTGCCCGGGCCAGGCCCCAGGCGCGGCGGCGGAGTACATCACGATCGACGCCGGGTCGTGTTACCCCATTCCCGACTCGATGACGATGGTTCAGGCCGCCCTGGTCGAGCCGTTGTCGGTGGCCATCCACGCGCGGCGGCTTGCGGGGCTGCAGCCCGGTAGCGCGGTGGGCATCCTGGGAGCGGGGCCGATCGGTTTGTGCACCCTCCTGTCAGTGCGCGCGCTTGGCCCGTGCCGGGCTTTCGTCACCGATCTGCTCGACAACCGGCTGGGCTTGGCCAAGCGCTGCGGTGCCGACTGGACAGGCGTGCCGACGCGCGGAGACGCGGTTGCGGACATCCTGCAGGAGGAAACGGGCGGGTTGGACTGTGTGTTTGAGTGCGCCGGGGAACAGGCGGCGCTCGACCAGGCGGTCGAGTTGCTAAAGCCGGGCGGCTTACTGGTGCTGGCGGGCATTCCGGAGGGGGATCAAATACACTTTCGAGCCGACGCGTTGCGCCGCAAGGAGCTTCGGCTGCAAAACGTCCGCCGACAAAACGACTGCACACGAGAGGCGATCGATCTCGTGGCCAGCGGGGCGGTGGATGTTGATCCGCTTGCGACGCATCACTTCGGCTTGGCCGAAACGAAGGCGGCATTCGACCTCGTGGCGGACTACTCGGACGGGGTCGTCAAGGCGATCATCCACGTATCGGGCTCGTCGTATCAGCTTGAGTAGCGGCTCACTCCGGATTGGCCGGGGTGAGCCTTGCAACGTTTAATTCGGCTCAAAACACAAATAAAAAATGGCATTCCACACCGCTTGGCCAAGGGCAGAGTGCGACTCGGAGCCTCTGAAATCTGGACTCAGTCTCAAAATATAGCTTGCACTGTGTCTGTTTTTTGGCGATGAGTCGCATCGCTTTTTGAGATGGCGACGATTTTGGACATGGCGCTTGGCCAAGCGCAACCGGCTGACACGCTGATCTGTCACTGTTTTCAGGTGACAGCGTCGGCGATTCGCCAGGCGATCGACGAGGGCGACGCGGCGCGGGTCGAGGAGGTGTCACGGTTGACCGCGGCCGGCTCCGGCTGTGGCAGTTGCCAATGCCGCATCGAGCGGTTGTTGGCCGGGTTGCCGGCTGAGTGTGGCCCGTGTGCGCTCTGCCCCGGTTGCGGTAGTGTCCGCACTCTTTGCGACTGTCACGCCGCCTAGGTTATCTGCTGGGGCCGAGTGTGGGATTAGGTCTCATTGTCACAAAAAAACTTCTTTCATTTTCCGTATCGACTTGGTGTACAATCGGCGTGTGTGAAACTGGATTCAATTCTGTCCGAAAACCGGGCGGCGGAATCGCAACCAAAAACAAATCATGAAAGGAAACGAACAAGTCATCGAGGCGTTGAACGCCGGCCTGACCATTGAGCTGACGGCGATCAACACGTACTTCATTCACTCCAAGATGCTCCGCAACTGGGGCCTGAACAAGTTGGCCGACTACTACTACGCGGAATCGATCGAGGAGATGAAACACGCGGACGAGGTCATCGACCGCATTTTGTTTCTTGATGGAATACCGGCCATCTCCCGCTACGACGTGATCAACGTGGGCGACAGCCCGAGGGAGCAGATCGAGAACGGTATGGCGTTGGAGATCAAGGGGGCGGCCACCTACAACGAGGGCATCAAGCTGTGCTCGGAGGTGAAGGACAACTCCAGCCGCGAGTTGATGGAGCGCATGGTCGTCGAGTCGGAGCAAAGTATCGACTGGGCAGAGGCTCAGTTGGA
>CAYWMH010000322.1:0-2677 GCA_964459315.1 uncultured Verrucomicrobiota bacterium | reverse complement strand
TTTGTTGGATGTCTGACGTCTTTCCTAGATGGACCAACAGGTTACCGGGCCAAATCATATTTGGCCTTTTGCTCATTGGGGGAGCGGTGACGGCTGGTCTGACCTATTACTTCACGCCCAAGTACACCCGGGTCGGGTATCAACCGACCCAACCAGTGCCGTTCTCGCATGCCATCCATGTCAACCAACTTGGGCTCGACTGCCGCTACTGCCACGACGGTGTCGAGAAGTCGTGGTACTCGAACGTGCCGGCGGCGGAGACCTGCATGAACTGCCACAGCGCGGTCCGGGCCAGCGACCCCCGGCTGGAGCCAGTGCGGGCCAGTTACAAGGATGAGGGCAAGCCGGTCGAGTGGGTTCAGATTCACAAGCTGCCGGATTACGCCTTTTTCAACCACTCAGTGCACGTGAACCGGGGCGTCAGTTGTGTGGAATGCCACGGCCGGGTGGACCAGATGGATGAGGTGCGGCACGAGAAACATTTCAGCATGACCTTCTGTCTGGACTGCCATCGCGACCCGGAGAAGCGCCTGCGTCCGTTGGACAAGATCACCGACTTGGCCTACGACCGTTCGCTGGATCCGGAGAATAAAGACAGGAAGTTTGTTAAGGAGTGGCACATCAAGACCTCCGAGAACTGCTCGGCCTGCCATCGATGAACGACAGCACGACCCCATCAAACAGGAATACGAGCGGCCCGCGCCACTGGCGGAGCCTTGAACACAAGGCTGATACGCCGGAGTTCCGCGCGTTTGTCGAGAAGGAGTTCCCGTCCGGGGTGGATCTGATCGAGGATCCGGTTTCGCGCCGGAACTTCATGAAGATCATGTCGGCTTCGTTTGCCCTGGCCGGCCTCGGGGTGTCGGGTTGCCGCCGGCCGGAGCACAAGATTTTGCCGTTCTCCAAGATGCCGGAGAACTATGTGCACGGTGCGCCGCAGTTTTACGCCACGGCGATGCCGACCCGCCAGTCGGCCGTGCCGCTGGTGGTAAAGTCGTACGACGGTCGCCCGATCAAGGTGGAGGGCAACGCCGAGCACCCCAACAGCAACGGCGGAACCGACCAGTACGCGCAGGCATCCGTGTTGAGCCTGTACGACCCGGATCGGGGTTTGAATTTCAAGCTGGCCGAGGAGGGCCAACTCAAGGTCATCGCCAAGTCCAAGGTGCTGGAGCAGCTCGACGGCTTGGCCAACGGCAAAACGCACGTGTTGATGGAGCAAAGCAGCTCGCCGTCGCGTGCGCGCCTGGTGGCCGACCTGAAGGCCAAGGGGGTCAACTTTTACGAGTACGAGCCGGTGGACTTCAGTGTCCACGCGGAGGCGGCTTCGATCGCGTTCGGCTCGTCGGTCAAGCCGGCCTACAAGTTTGACAAGGCCAAGGCGATTCTCTCGCTGGACTGCGATTTTCTCGGCACTGAGGAGGGCGCCTTCGAAAACATCGGTGGTTTTGCTGCGGGCCGCCGGGTGAAGGATGACCACAAGGAGAACCCGGCTGAGGTGATGAACCGGCTGTATTCGGTCGAGGGCATCTTGAGCCTGACCGGGACCAACGCCGATCATCGCCTGCGAATCTCGACCGGCAGCGTTGGCCGTGTGGCGGCCCTGGCCCTGAAGGAAGCTCTAGAGCAGTCGGGCAACAGCGCCGGAGAGATTGAGGGTGAATTGGATACCTATGTGGGTGACCTGAAAAAGGATTTCCCGAAAAGCCACGCCGTGGACGGCGATGGCGCGGCCGACACGGCCAAGTGGGTGCGCGAGTGTGTTGCGGACCTAATGCGCTTGGCCAAGCGCGGCGAAAGTACGCTGGTTGTGGCCGGTTATCGGCAGCCGAAGGAAGTGCACCTGGCCGCGATGGGCATCAATGCGATCCTCGAGAACATCGGCGAGACGGTGGTGCTGCAGTCTTACAGGCCAAGCGGGAGCGATTCCATCCAGGACTTGGCCAACGGATTCAAGAAGGGGGACAACCTCGTGGTGCTGGGAGGCGACCCGGCCTACAACGCCCCGGCGGACATCGACTGGAACGTGATCGTGGCCAAGGCCGGCAGGTTCATCCGCCACGGATTTTACTCGGTCGACAACACCTCGGCCAAGGCCAGCGCGTTCATTCCGGCGGCACATTATCTTGAGTCATGGGGCGACGCCCGGACGAGCGACGGTACGCTGGTGCCGGTGCAGCCGCTGATCGCGCCGCTGTTTGGCGGGATGACCGAGTTGGAAGTGCTGGCCCGCATCGCCGGTGCCGAGGTGACGGACCCATACAAGATTGCGCGCGCGACATTTGAGTCGATCGCCGGCAAGGGCGACCACAAGTGGGACAAGTTTTTGCACGACGGATTTTTGGCCGACAGCGCGGCGAAAACCGTGTTCGCTGAATTTGATGCCTCTGCCGCATCGGCTGCCTGGAAGGAGAATGCGAAGGTAATCGCACCGCCGTCCAATAGTAGCCTTGAGGTAACATTCTTCCGCGATCATAGCGTGGACGATGGTCGCTGGGGAAACAACGGCTGGCTGCTCGAGACTCCGAATCCGGTGACGCGGATCACCTGGGATAACGTTTTGTTGGTCAGCCTGAACACGGCTAGGCGATTGCTCGGGGACGAAGCCAAAGACTTATTGGATTTTGAGCAAGTCGACGGTAAAGACTACGACAAAAAGATGGGTAGTTTACCAGGT
>CAYWMH010000321.1:0-2692 GCA_964459315.1 uncultured Verrucomicrobiota bacterium | reverse complement strand
AGGGCGACTGGAAGCTGCGCATTGAAACGGATTCCTCGGACGGTGTGTTCACCATCAACCGGTTCATCGACCTGGATTTCGACGGGTGGCGGCGCGTGCGCCTGGCGCGCTCGGATTTCGAGTTTATCTATCGCAAGCCCGGCGCGCCGATCGATTGGGGCAAGGTCAACCGATTCACGTTTGGCCAGTTGGGCGGCGTCGGGATGCCGGATATCTACATTGACGACGTCCGTTTCGAGCCGGGTACGACGAGCGCGGAAGCGAAGGCCGCCGAGACGGTGGTTGTCAGTCGCTGCGAATCGGCCGAGAAATGGGCGGTGACCGGCCTCGACGTCAGGGCGCTGCCGGGCTTTGCTGTGGAAGGGAAGAACGCCCTGCAGCTTGCGTACAAAGGTGTTGCGAAGGGGCGTCTCGCCAAGACGCTGGACGGGGAGCGAATCGGCCCGCATCACGCGCTCGCCTTCGGCCTCAGGGGGCCCGGGGTCTCCACCAAGGCACGCTTCAGCGCGGTGCTTTCGACCCCCGCCGGCGGGCGCTTCGAAAAGGCCGTGACCATCGCCGGCTTCGAGATGCGCCAAAACATTCTGTTCCCGAATGAGTTCCGCAAAATCCCCGCCGCTGACGGTACCGTGCCGGCGTGGCAGGAGATCTCCGAAGTCGCCTTCCTGCTGGACAGCCCGAACGCCAACGAAGTCGGCGAGATTATCCTGGACAACGTCTACTTCAAGCGGATGGCGCCGGCCAAGCGCCGCGTTGTGCCCGACAAGAAGTTCTGGTGGTGGGACGGTGGTTACGACCCATTCTGCATGATGCACGCAGTCCACGCCGACTGGCCGCACCTGCAGTCCGACGCCCGCGGCGCTGTCCTCAAGTTCAGCGAGTTCCTGCTGTCGCCGTTGATGCCGTACACGATCTACCTGCATAACGACGGGCGCTACCGCTCCTTCCGCGTGACGATCACGGATTGGCAGACGAACGTCCAGAGGGTCCTCACGATCGACAGCCCCGCCGAGGGCGTGGTCAGCCGGGACCTCGTCGCGCCGGCGGAGGTCGGTACGCAGCTATTGAACGTCGATTGCCTTGATGCCGCCGGCCAGGTGGTGAAGCACTACCAGACGGGCACGATCGTGCTGGCCAAACGCCTGAAGGAACCGGAGGGCGTGTGGGGCATGCACACGTTTGTCGGCAGCAAGGGCGCCAGTTGGCCACATCACCGACAAGTCATGCGCATCTTCCAGGCGGTCGGCGTCATGGTCATGCGCGAGCGCATCCCCTTCATCAAGGACCCGGCCTTTCAGGCCAAGTTAGTCGCCGGCTCGCAGGGACACGTGGCGCGGATGGCAAAGGAGTTGGGCATCAAGGTCGTGACCAGCACCCACCTGCATTCGACCAAGAAACTATGGGCGAAGCACCGCGGCATCGCACCCGGCATGGAAGGCGAGATGGAGGCGACCATGGCTTCGATCACGAAGGCTTGGAAAGGGGTCATCGACAACTGGGAGATCGGCAACGAAGACAACAGCGACGGTACCCTGGCTCCCTACGCCAAATCACTAGCGGTGATCTACCGCGGCGCGAAGAAAGGGAACCCCCATTGCCAGGTCGGCATGGGCGGCGCGCACGTGCTGAACAACCCAAAGGCCTGGCAACTCGCCTTGTGGGAGACCGAGAAGGAGACCGGTGTACAGCTCCAGGATTTCCTCACCACGCACCTCTACCCCGGTCCCGCCAGTGTGGAGAGTTCGCTTCGCCCCTGGGTCCGATCGCTCGGCCCGGCGCTGGTCGAGAAAGGGATGATCATGACTGAGGGCGGCTGGGAGACCTTCCCGCTCAAAGACCAGGCGCTCATGCGTCAGGGCCTGCTGCCCAAAGGGCATTCCGGCGAACGAATCGTCCAGGACTGGTACGCGCGCTATGCGAACGTCATCCTCGGCGAACACTTGGCAATGGGCGCCAAACTGAAGGGGGTCTGCTACTTCCTCGCCATGGGCGCGATGGGCGACTGGATGTTCGACGAAGGCCGAGACCTCTCCGGCGAGCTGCGCAACTCCGGGCTGTTCGCCGCGAAATGGAACGACCGCCAGATCACGGTGGGCCGCCCGATGGTCTACACGCATAACACCATCGCGCGTCTGCTCACCCACGAAGTCGTGCCCGCCTCGGTCCCCGTCATCTACGACAAGGCCGTGGGCAAGGTCGAAAACTACGCTTTCCAGCGGCCGGGCGAGACGATTGTCGCCCTCTGGGTCGGTGTCGGCACCGGCAGCCGGGCGGACGAGATCGAGGCGATCGTTGAGGTGCCCGCCGGCGCCGCCATCGCGTTGGCGGTGGATCTGAACGGCAACGAACGCGAACTGATTCCCGCCGGCAGTTTCGTGGCCGTCAAGCTGCGCAACGAATCACCGCAGTACCTGCGTTTCCTCGACGGCGAGCGGGTGGACGACGTCTTCGTCCAGGGGATGAGCGGGTATGGCGCCGACTTCAAGGTCGTTGCCGGCGTGCCCGCGGCCAACGGCGCAATCATTGCCGGCGTCGCCGCCGACCGCAATCTGCCGACGCTCAGCGATGTGGTGCCGCTGCCCGACCGGCCGATGGTGCTCGTCTCGCCGGCGCAACAGACCGTCTACGTCGTCGGCCAGTCCAAATCCGACGTGCTGAAGGCAACCGGGGTTCTCAAAAGGAGCCGCAAGTG
>CAYWMH010000320.1:0-2709 GCA_964459315.1 uncultured Verrucomicrobiota bacterium | reverse complement strand
GGCAGCCATGGCCAAGCCGAGACTTAAGCCTGCCGCCTTCGCCAAGCAGCGGGGCAAACGGACACAACTGGAGATATGCATATTTTTTCTTATGAGCAATAATGTTGGGAGATAGCGAGCCCAGTTTGAACCTGCCATGGACTCTGTAAAGGCCTAATCCACATAAGTTGAGGCAGGTCGAACTCGTTGCAACTAAGGATTTCTGCAGTTACATAACCGCTACTGATGAATCGCCTGGCCAAGCAATTACTCGCGTGTTACGCCCTGCTGACGCCTGTTCTCCCGTTGGCTAGGGCAGACCGTGTCTGCCTGATCAACGACGCAGCGGATGCCGCGCAATCTCGATTCGACCTCGCCAACGAGGCCAAGCGCGAGCTGAATATTTCCTACTTTTATGTCGGGGGAGAGGAGGACGAATTCACGATGCGGGGCTTTGCGCTGCTGCGCGAAACGGCCCGGCGCGGTGTCAAGGTGCGCCTGATGGTTGATGCTCTTTTTAACAGTATTCCCCCGCACCTCGGCGCGCACCTAGTCAGGGAAGGCGTGGAGATCCGGGTGTTCCACCCGTTCGACCCGCTGAAGCCGTTTCGGTTGAACCGGCGTTTGCACGACAAACTTTTCATTGCGGACGGCCACAGGTTGATCACCGGCGGGCGCAATATCGACGACTCCTATTTCGGCCTGAGCCGGTTCCGGAAGGAGGGAGACACGGCGTATCGCAACCGGATCGACCGGGACATCCTCGTCGAGGGCGATACCGCTGCGGAGGCCAACACGCACTTCAAGACACTCTGGAACGGGCCGAAGGTGAAGCCGATGCACATCGGTAAATACCGTTGCCTCACCCGGCCCGCCACCGCGCCCAAGCGTCTCACGGCCAGCCGCCGCCGGGCCATCCCGCCGGTGCATCGGGCGATTCTTCAACGTGACATCGACGCGGCTGCCGCCGCGCTTGACCGGACGTGGGTGGAGTTTAAGTCGCATCCCAAAGTTGTGCAGGTGCCGAGCCGAACCGACTGGAACCAGCGCCTGCAACCGGTGGACGAAATCCGTTTCCTGTCCGATCCCGGGGGCCGTAAAACCCGCGGCCGGCACACTGGGCATCATCTTGCCGCGCTGGTGAACCGTGCCAAACCGGGTGAGACGATTTGGATTGAGTCGCCCTACCTCATCCTGACGAGAAAGGCCCGGGCCGTGCTGGGCGAGGCCGTCCGGCGCGGTGTCCGGGTGGTCGTGTTCACCAACTCCCTCGCCTCGACCGACAACCTTCTCGTGCAGGCGGTTTACCAGCGGGAGAAGGAGGCCTACCTTACGCTCGGGATTGAGATTATCGAGTTGGCCGGCGAATCGGGCCGGGAGGGGATGGAGACGCTGCACGCCAAGAGCATGGTCCTGGAGCGGGCCGGCATTGGGATGGTCGGCTCGTTCAATATTGACCCCCGCTCCGAGCGGTTAAACACGGAAGTTGCCATCGAATTCCACTCTGAGGCGATGGCTGCTGAACTGCTGCGCTCGATCCGTAAGCGGATAAAAGGGAAAGGGGTGCGCATCGGGCCGGACGGGATGCCGGTGGACGGCCGCCCCCGCTACCTCGGCGCGTCGCCAAAAAAAATCCGCCGCATGAAATGGCGCACCCTCCCCGCGCTGATTTTCAAGGGCTGGCTGTAACCAGCTTGCTCCCGGTGAAATTTCCGGGCAATTCGACAAATTGCATTAGTGGCTGCTGGCCGAATTTGGACTCAATCGCTTGGCCAAGCGACTTCGCCGCGGCCGTGTCCGAGCAGATTGCGAAGACGGTCGAGCCGCTGCCGCACAGGAGCGCGGCCTCCGCGCGATTGGCCAAGGCGTGTTCTTTCAGCAACTTCAGCAGCGGGAATTTGTCGAAGACCGGTGCCTCGAGGGAGTTGTAAAATGCATCGCTGGCTCCGGTCAGCGAGCCGTTGGCCAAGCGCTTGGCCAGTTCATCCGCCTGGCCAAGCGGGCGGGTTGCCGCGTCGGGAAACTTGGCCAAGCTGCGGTATGCCCAAGGCGTCGGGACGCCAAAGCCGGGCCGGATGAGCAGCATCGCCTTGCCGTCCAGCGCGGCAAGTGGGGCGACCGGCTCGATGAGCTCGCCGCGTCCCTTGGCGACGGCCGCTTGGTTTTGCAGGAAAAACGCGACGTCGCTGCCAAGGTCGGCGGCGATTTCCTGCAACGCCGCTTGGCCAAGCGGTTGGCCATGAAGCTCGTTGAGGGCGAGGAGGGTTGCCGCCGCATTGCCGCTGCCGCCGCCGAGACCGCCCTCGGCCGGGATGGTTTTCTGGAGGTGGATGCGAACGCCGTCCGCGACGCCGGCCTTGGCGGCGAACGACTCGGCGGCGCGCCAGGCGAGGTTGCCCGAGTCGGCGGGGATGCCGGGGCGGTTGCAGGTCAGCTCGATGCTGTCGCCGGTGATCTCAAACTCCAAACGGTCGAAGAGGGGCACCGGCAACATCAGCATCTCCAGTTCGTGAAAGCCGTCGTTCCGTCTCCCGGTGACGTTGAGCAGGAGATTGATTTTGCAGTGCGATTGGCGGCTGAGTTTCACGACACAAAAAAGGCGCCAACCGCGGGGCTGGCGCCGGGAAAGTTGCTGAACAGCGGCTCAGTGGTCAAACACCTTGAAACGGCTGCCCGGGAAGAAAGGGGCCACGTCGCCACCACCGACCCCAATGGCGCTATTCGGGTGAA
>CAYWMH010000319.1:0-2786 GCA_964459315.1 uncultured Verrucomicrobiota bacterium | reverse complement strand
GAAGGCGCGCAAAAACAAACTCACCGACAAGCCGTTGGCCAAACCGGCCAGGCAACGCTACACCAAGGCCAGCCTCGGCCGGGAACTGTTCGCCCTCGCCGAGTACGCCCAAGCCAAGGGCTGGCAACCGGAATCCCTCCTCCGCTCCGAGACCAAGCGCCAGGAAAAAGCCCTCCGCAAAAAGGAGGCCAAGGCAGGGAGTTAGCAACCCCTTTCGAATCTCTACTCGTACAGGAGGTGCTTGGCTCTCCGGGGGGTGAATTTGTCCAGATCGGTTTTCCAGAGGGCCTCGATCTGGGCGAGGGTTTTGCCTTGGCCAAGCGCCTCGAGGGTTGGCGGGTGGCACAGCAAACGGCCGACCTTGGCCAGGGGAAACTCCTTCGGGTAGAGCGCGTGCAACTCTCGGGCGATGTCAATGCCCAGAGGGACGGCGCGGAGTTTGCGCCGATCGGTGACGATGATGTTCACGCCGCCGCACGACTTGCCCTTGTACACGCTGGCGCTGGGCGTGAAGCGGATTGGCACGAACCGAACGCCCGCTTGGCCAAGCGCGTTCAATCGATCGGCCAGGCACACATCGTCGATGTACGGCGCGCCGATCACCTCGAACGGCGTGTCGGTTCCGCGGCCGACGGACATCGCGGTCTCGAGCAAACCGATGCCGGGGTAAAGCAGTGCCTGGGTGAGGTTGCGCATGTTGGGTGATGGGTTGGTCCACGGCTGGCCGGTGGTGTCGAACGACTGGCCGCGATTCCAGCCCTCAATTTTCACGACCTGCAACTCAGCGCCGAGGCCGCGCTCGGCCTTGATCATCCGCGCCAACTCACCGACGGTCATGCCGTGCTGCACCGGGATGTCGTGGTAGGCGATGAACTGGCTTGGCCCAATCCGAACCGGCCCGGCAACGGTCGCTCCCCCGATCGGGTTCACGCGATCGAGCACGATAAACTTCACCCCGGCCTCGGCGGCGGCTTCCATCGCCAAACCCATCGTCGAAATGTAGGTGTAAAACCGGCAACCGATGTCCTGTATGTCGAATATCAACGCGTCCAAACCGGCGAGCTGTTCTAGCAATGGTTTGCGTGTCTCGCCGTACAGGCTTAAGATCTTCAGGCCGCTTTTTGCGTCGGTGCTGTCACCGACCTTTTCGTCGAGCTTGCCGTACAGACCGTGCTCCGGGCTGAACAGTGACTTCAGGTGAACTCGTTTTGACTTGAGCAGAAAATCGAGTGTCGACCTGCGTTCTCGATCGTGACCGGTGTGGTTGGTGATCAAACCGACACGGCTGCCCTTCAGCAAAAGCTCGGGGCGTATCCGCAACACGTCCGCCCCGTTGAGCACCGACTGTCGGGCCGTCAACTCGGGCGGGGCCGCGCTCCCAAACGAAAATGCCCGCAGCGCCTCGGCGGTGAGCGTGGCGACCTCGCGGCGCAGCGCGATGACATTGCCTTTGCCGTCGGGATGCGTGCGGCTGGTCATGAGGATTACGATGGTGCGCGTGGCCGGATCGATCCAGAGCGAACCGCCGGTCCAGCCGGTGTGACCGTAGCCGCCGACCGCGAAGTGGTTGCCGCGCGGGCTCGAGTACGGCGAGTCGATGTCCCAGCCGAGGCCGCGCTTGGTTTTCATGTCGCCCGGCGTGTGCACCGAGGTCATCAACTCGACAGTCTCTTTTTTGAGAACACGCCGGCCATCGAGCTGGCCGCCGTTGAGCATCATACGGGCAAAGCGCGACAGGTCGGCGGCGGTGGTGAACAGCCCGGCGTGCCCAGCGACGCCGCCCATCCGCCGGGCGGTCGGGTCGTGGACGACGCCGTGCAGGAGTTTGCCGTCCACCCGCTCGGTCGGCGCGGTGCGGCCCCGCTTGGCCAACGGCTGGAGGAAACCGGTGTCGCGCATGCCAAGCGGATGGAACAGATGCGTGGCCGCAAACTCGTCCAGCCGCTGCCCGGAGGTCAGGCGGACGATCTCGCCAAGCAGGATGAAGTTAATGTCGCTGTAGCGAAAATTGGTGTCCGGCTGGGTGGTCAACCGCTCGGCCTTGGCCAAGGCGATGGCCCTTGGCACGCCGCCCCACGCCGGCTTGGCCGACAGGCCGGGGCGCAGCCCGGAGGTGTGCGTCAGCAGTTGCCGGACGGTCACGGCCCCCTTGCCGTTGGCCTCGAAGCCGGGAATCCAGCGGCTCACCCTGTCGTCGAGCCGGAGCTGGCCGCGCTCGACTAGCCACATGACGGCCGGCGTGGTGGCGATAACCTTGGTCAGCGATGCGCCGTCAAAGATCGTGTCGGCGGTCATCGGCAGCCTCTCCGGCTCGACCGCTTTAGCACCGTATGTTTTTTGATAAACCGCCCCGCCATGCTCGATGCGAAGCACCGCACCGGGCGCCTTGCCGGCGACGATGGCGCGCTCGATTGCCGCATCAATCACCTCGAGCTTGGCCGTCCGGAAGACAGTCTCCGGGCGCGCGAGTTGGGTCGAGGCGGTTTTGCACCCGCCAAGCGCCAGCCCGGCGGCAAGGAACAGGAAGGTGGTCTTGAATTTCACCCGGCTCATTTCTGGGGGCACTGTATCGTGCCGGAACGATTTAGGCAGGATTTATCGCCCGCTTGGCCAAGCGGGTTAATCCTGCTTGGCGGCCTCTTCCCCGGCGCCGTGAATCCAGCGCCAAACCTTGCCCAGCGGGTCGTAATGCTTGTCGACGACGCGTTCCTTGAGTGGGATGATGGCGTTGTCGGTGATGGTGATGTGCTCCGGACAGACCTTGGTGCAGCACTTGGTGATGTTGC
>CAYWMH010000318.1:0-2795 GCA_964459315.1 uncultured Verrucomicrobiota bacterium | reverse complement strand
AGTTTTCTTCCGTCTCGGTTTCCTTCAAGTCCATCACGTGAACGATGGCGTGGAACACTTCGTCTTGGTTGCTGTGACTAGAGGTGGCTACTAATCCCCCATTGCTTCGCGGAGAGCCACCTCTGCTCCTCTAAGGGGGTTGCGCGGGTGGGAAAAGGTACTTCAATTCGGATCCAAGCTGTGTCTACTTTGCCTCTCGCCGAGGTTGCGACTGGTTCAAACTCGGTAAATTTTGGTTAGCGACTGGTTAGCGAACCAAAATGCAGCGTCTTACTTTTGAACCTAAGTAATTGAAGCCGCGCGCTTAACTCAGTGGTAGAGTGCTACCTTCACACGGTAGAAGTCGTTGGTTCAAATCCAACAGTGCGCACCATCCCTCCCCCCGCTCCCCCAAAGCCGAATAAATAATTCTGGACTTATTCTAACGGTTTCACAATGTTGCGGACCGGAAACGCCATGAGACCGTTTACATTCTTACTCGTCGGTGTCGGCCTTTGCACAGGGACAATTACGCAGGCCGAACCGTACGGGGACTGCCATTTTCACTTGTTGGATTTTCTCCAGAACGGGGAGTTCGACAACCGGGACGGGGCCTTCCCGTGCGACGCCTCCGGCCTTATGGCTGACGGGCGGTATTTCCAACTCCCTTACGGGGAACGGCACCGGCGACTGACAGGCCTGCTCGACGTCACGGACCGGCATGACATTGCCGACGTGGTGGTTTCCGGCATGCCGTTCGTCAAGAAATGGGCCGAGGACGATTTTTTTCTCCGCCCGAAATATTACCTCGACTCCAGTTCGCGGGTGAAGGCGGCCCGGGACACCGACCTGCAGGTAGCCGCCGCGTTCATGGATTACCGGCGGCACTTCGCCGAGAAACCGGCCCAACTGGCCCGGTTGAAGCGGCTGCACCCGTTCATCTGCGGTCTCGACACGACCGATCTCGGGGCCGTTGACCTCGCGATCAAGCGCATTCAGGAATATCCGGGCGTCTGGGAGGGCCTTGGGGAGTTGATGTCGCGCCACGACGACCTCACCAACCTGACCACCGGGGAGCGTCCCCGCGCAAACCACACGTCGTTCATTCGGTTGTTTAAGTTTGCCGGGCGGGTGAGCCTGCCGGTCAGCATTCACCATAACGTCGCCCCGATCTCCCGCAACGACGACGAGGTCAAGGCGCCGTGGTATCTGGACGAATTTTTGGATCTACTCAACCGCACGATCCGGGATGAAACCGACGCCGCCAACCGGCCAAGCGTCATCTGGTGCCACGCCGGCATCAGCCGCCGGATTGTGGTCAATGATTACCGGCAAACCCTCGAGCGCCTACTCGACGCGTATCACGAGAATCTTTATCTCGATTTATCGTGGGTTGTGCTTGGCAGCTACGTCTACAGGGATCTGGACGGCTGGGTGGCGCTGATCGGGAAATACCCGGACAACTTCCTCATCGGATCGGATTCGGTCGGCAAATACAGCGGCATCCCGATGGAGTTGAAGAAATTTCAGGCACTTCTCACCGCCCTGCCCGCAGGGACACGGGCCAAGGTCGCACACGGGAACCTCGCTTCGATCCTCCGCAAGGCCGAGGCGGAACGGCACCGTAAGGGATTCGGGAGAGGCGGCATTACGCTGCCGAATGATTTTTCACTGCCGGAGCGGTTTGGCCTCGAAACGCTAGCCCAGCCGTAAGCCCGGGGGATCGGCCAAGTCGGCGGACACCCGGCCAAGCGCTTGGCCAAGCGGTGCCGGTTATTGAATCGACTCCCGGCCCGGTTCCTCGCCGGGTTGCCAGCGGAGCGGGGTCGCCTGGGCGCCGAGTACATCGAGGTTGTCAACGCGCTGCACAAAGGCGACCGCGCCCAGGTTGCGCTTGGCCTCGCCGGGGGACGGCTTCAGCGCAAACGTAAACTCGTGGCCAAGCGGCCCGGCGAGGTTGACGCTTTTGAAGTCGAGCACGACGTTGTCCATGCCCAGCGTGCGGCCCTTGTTTTCGCCGCCGGTGATCCGCCGCCGGACGCCGTTCTCGACCAGCGCCACGCACAACGCCGCGTTCTCGAACTGGCCCATCGTGCAAGCATTTACGGCGAGTGAGCCGTCCTCTTTCTTCATCTGCCGGACGGACACTGTCGCCGCGGCCGGGAGCTTCAGCGAGCGGTTGATCGCGTTGAAGGCGTTGGCGCGGTTGTGGCCCAGCATCTGGACCTTGCCGTTCACGATCATCTGCGGCGTGTAGTAGTAGCCGCTGAACCGCCGATGCTCGTACGCCCGCTGCCGGGCGGAGTAGCGCGCGTCGCTGTAGCCGTCGGTCCAGCTTCCGCCGTCAAAGTAGTCGACGTGAAAGGAGACGCAGAAAATGTTCAGCCGCTTGGCCAAAGCCATCCGCCGAATCTCCGACGTGAGCCGCTCCGCCGGGGGGCAACTGGAGCACGATTCAGAGGTGTACAACTCCACGAGCGCGAACTGGCTGTTCTTCAGGTTGCGCTTGAGCAGCGGAATGTCTGCGGGCGCCTGACCAAGTTTGTTCTTCGCCTCGTAATCCGCGCCGTTGTCGAGCAGGAAACGGCTCATCTCCTGCCGACCGTGTGCGTAGGCGAAGTGCAGCGGCGTCCAGCCGGTGGGCGTCTGGGCGTTGACCTGGCCATCCGGCTGGACGGCCAGGTGCTGCCGGGAGATCTCGATGTTTACCTTCGCGGCGGCCTCGTGGATGGAGACCGTCGGCACCGGCCCGCTTGACTTGGGCGACGGCGGTTGCTCGACCGGCTTGGCCAAGGGCGGCTCGGCGGGCGCCACCG
>CAYWMH010000317.1:0-2830 GCA_964459315.1 uncultured Verrucomicrobiota bacterium | reverse complement strand
CCCAAATGACCTGGATGACGAACTTGATGACACTGGCGTCCTGGTCGCCCTCGGTGATCTCCTTGTCCTCGTCGAAGTAAATCTCAAACGAATCCTCATCATCATCCTCGAGCTCCTCGAGCGTCTCGGCTCCGACGCCGTAATATTTCTTGAGCGCCTTTTCGATTTCGCCGCGCGGGGCCAATGCGAGCCGAACCGTGCCGCCGGCGTTGAACTGCACGGCATTAATCATTGCCGAGTCGAACGGGTCGCTGACGGCCACCTCTAGCGTACCGTTCTCGGCGTGGATCGGGAGGACGAAATGCTGGAACGCCACCTTGGTCGTCACCCGCTTGCGCGCCTCAGTCGATGGGCTGATGTCCTTCAGGTCGACGAACCGCAACTCCATCGCCTTGGCCAAGCGCTCAAGGAACGCCTCCTCCGTCAGCCCCTTTTCCCGGGCAAAAAATGCCAATAACGGCTCCTCTGAGCCGTTTTCAGCGGCGACACGCCACTCCTTCGTCAGGTCCGAAAACTCAACGGGAGTGGCCAAATTGGCTTCAGCCAGAATCTGTTTAATCGACGTCAGTGCCATTTCGAAGGCAGCAAGTGAACGGATAAACAGCGGTTTTCCACAAAAGTTGCGAAAAAAGAGGCCCAAATCACGAAAGCCCAACGGGATGGGCGCCCCGCTTGGCCAAGCGGCGGGAAGCGGCTACTCGCCGGTCAGGATGGAGAGGAAATTCTCCAGCGCCGGGGAGAGGGCCTTGCTTTTCTTGTGCACCACCGCCACCGGGCGGGCGAGCTGCACGTCGCTGAATTTCACGCTGGCCAGGCTGCCCAGCTTGATCTCCGGCGCCACGGTGACCTCCGGCACGATCGCCACACCGGTGCCGATCTCCACCGCCCGCTTGACGGTCTCGATGTTGTCGAACTCCGTCACCGGGTTAACGGCGATTTTCTTTTCCCGCAGCACGCGATCGATCCCCCGCCGCGTAGGGATGTCGATATGGAAGCCGACCAGGTTCTCGCCCGCGATCTCGGCGAGCCGGATTTGCCCCCGCTTGGCCAAGGGATGCCCCGGCTCGCAGACCAGCACCAGCGACTCCTCCATCAGCGGGATGATGTTCAACTTGCTGTTTTTCCCCGGATAGGCCAAGAGGCCGAGGTCGACCACGTTGCCCAGCACATCCTTGAGGATCTTCTCCGCGTGGCTGTACTCGACGTGCACGTTCACGGTCGGGAATTTCTTGAGGAATTTTTTCAGGAACGGCGGCAGCGTGTGCAGCCCGAGCGAGTAGATGGTCGAGACGCGAATGTTGCCCGACACCACGTTTTGCAGCGTCTGCATCCGGCTCGTCAGCGTGTCGAAGGAGTTGATGATCTCCTTGCTGTGCTCGTAGAGCAACTGCCCCTCCCGCGTCAGGCGGAACAGTTTTTTGCTGCGCTCGATCAGCAGCGTGCCGAAATGCTGCTCGAGCGAGTTGACCTGCTGGCTCACCGCCGACTGGGTGATCCCGCTGATCCGCGCCGCGCCGGTGAAGCTCCGGCTCTCGGCCAGGTCGCAAAACACCTTCAGGCTCTCGAGCTGCATAAGCCGAGTTAAACTGAAAATAAGACTGAGTCAAATGTTCTTAATGCATGCTGCGTCCTGCCGGTATTGACCATCGGCCGTTTGTCGCCGTTTAATCGGCTTGGCGCGAGGGTGGGAGGGATGAGTTCCACCTCGTCCCCAATCTTGCAAATGTATCACGTCACCCGATTGCCCAACGGGCTCCGATTGGCCACGGCCGAGCTGCCGCACATGGCCAGCGTCAGCCTCGGTATCTGGGCGGCCGTCGGCAGCCGCTGCGAACCTGAATCGGTAAACGGCATCAGCCATTTCCTCGAGCATATGCTGTTCAAGGGAACCCAACGCCGCACGGCCGCGCAAATCACCCGGGAGGTCGAGGGCATTGGCGGCTACATCAACGCCGGCACCAGTGAGGAAAGCACCTGCTACCACGCCCGTGCCCCCGCCGGCCAAGTCGCCAAGCTGATGGATGTGCTGGCCGCCATGTATCTCAACCCGGTGATCGACCGGCGCGAAATCACCCGCGAACGCCGCGTCATCAAGGAGGAAATCGCGATGACGCTCGACCAGCCGTCGCAGCACGTGCTCGAGTTGTCCGACGAGACACTGTGGCCGGCGCAGCCGCTTGGCCGCTCGATCGCCGGCAACGAGCGCAGCCTCGACCGCACGCGCCGCCGCGAGTTGGCCGGCTTCCACGCCCGACATTACGTCAGCGGCTCAACGGTCGTGGTCGCCGCCGGGGCCATCCGCCACCGTGACCTGACCGGCTTGGCCAAGCGCTTGGCCAAGCGCATCCCCCCCGGCAAACGTTCGAGTTGGTTCCCCGCCACCAACGGCCAGGCGCGGCCGGAGATTCGGCTGTTCACCCGCGAGATGGAGCAGACGCAGCTCGCGCTGGGCATTCGCACCTGCTCGCGGCACGACCCGAGAAGGTTCGCCCTGCGCCTGGCCAACGTGATCCTCGGCGAAAACATGAGCTCGCGCCTCTTTCAGTCCATCCGCGAGGAGCACGGCCTGGCCTACAGCATCTACTCGACGCCCAACTTTTATCACGACACCGGCAGCCTCACGATCGCCGCCGGGCTGGACACGGCCCACGCGCAAAAGGCGCTCCGGCTCACTCTCTCCGAGCTGCGACGCCTCCGCGAAAAACCGCCCGGCACCGCCGAGCTGCGACGCGCCCGCGACTACCTCATCGGCCAGCTTGAACTCAGCCTCGAGAACACCGAGAGCCAGATGAACTGGGTCGGCGAACAGTTGCTGGGCTTCGAGCAGATC
>CAYWMH010000316.1:0-2872 GCA_964459315.1 uncultured Verrucomicrobiota bacterium | reverse complement strand
GATATGAAAAAAAGCCGGGTTGAACCCGGCCCTTTTTTGCAAAAATCGTTGCTCAATCCGGCCCTCACTTGAACGGGTTGAAATATCTGTCGATCAACCTCGGGTTCTTCTGTATCTCCATGATCCGCTCATGCTTGACACTCTCAGCATGGCCGTCGAAATAGCCCGCATTGATGCCGGTCTTGTGCATGGTGTGAATCTTATCACCCATCGCGTTGACGCCCACCCCCTGACCGGCCCGGTTCCCGAACGCCGTACCATGCGGATGGAAGCTAGCATTGCGCATCGAGTGCGGATCCTCATTGAGCAGCAGGAATTTTTCGGACGGATTCCGGACAATCGAATACTTGATCCCGGGATGCACCCTGCCGGTCTGGCCGTTCATGAAACTGGTCATGCTGAAGTTAACCCGCAGCGCCAAACCGATCGGCCCCGTGCTGGGGCAGCGGTAAACGCCGTACACCGTCGTGTTCCGGGTGTCGGGCATTCTGTTTTTGCGGATGATGTCCTGGCCGGTCACGTGGGTGAAAATCGAGCCGGCCTCGGCATGGAACGGGATGTTCCGATCCGGCCGGCTCCAGTCCCGGCCGCGTTGCAGCACCGCATCGCCCGGGCCGCCCCACACCCAGTCCTCGTGCCAGTTCCGGTCGGTCGAGCCGGCGAAAGGCAGATGATCCTCATGATCATCCTTATACATATAGATGCCCAAGCCGACTTGGCGCATGTTGCTGAGGCATTTTGCGGAGCGCCCGCTCTCCTTCGCGCTGGCCAGGGCCGGCAGCAGCAGCGCGGCCAAAATGGCGATGATGGCGATCACGACGAGCAGTTCGATCAGCGTGAAGCCTTGTTTTTTTTGAGAGGTTGTTGACGGTCTCATTTTTTCTCGCGGGCAAATCTATCGCTGTTTTATTCGAAATGCCAACGCATTTTTGGAACAAAAAAACAGGCTAATCCTCGCAAACAGGACAATCCGGTCTTGGCCGCAGCCGCACGGTGTTGAACGACATCGCCCTCAAATCGCAGGTCAACAGCCGGTTATACAGCGGCTCTCCCAGCCCGGCGACAATCTTGATCACCTCCATCGCGCCAAGGCAGCCGACCGCGCCCGATACCGCGCCGATCACCGGGAATCGCCGCCGCCAGTCATCCGGTGCCTCCGGGTAAAGGCAGCGCAGGCAACCGGTTTGGCCCGGCGCAAAACTGGTGATTTGCGCCTCGGTCTCATACATTGCGCACTCGACCATCGGCTTGGCCAAGCGCACGCAGGCGTCGTTCATCGCGAAGCGTTCCTCGAACAACGGTGCGCAGTCGACCACCACGTCCGCCTGCCCGACCAGCCCGGCGGCGTTGGCCTCGCTGACATTCTCCGGCACGGCCACGATCTCGAGCCGCGGGTTCAGCGCGGTGAGCGTCTCGACGGCGGTGTCGATCCGCGCTTGGCCAAGCGCGTCGTGCCGCATGAGCAATTGCCGGTTCAGGTCGCTGGACTTGAGCGCGCCCGCGTGGGCCAGCACCAGCCGCCCCAACCCGGCCGCCGCCAACTCGTACGCCACCAGGCCGCCCAGGCCGCCGATGCGGCTGACCATCACCGTGGCCGCCTTGAGCTTGCGTTGCCCCTCCTCGCCAAAACCGGCCACCGTCGTCTGCCACGAATACACCTCGCGCTCCGCATCAGTCAGTTCCGGCAGTTCACTTGGGTCACTCATCACGGGTCACCTGGCCGTTGGCCAAGCGGAAGTGGCAGCCGGCCAGGCGCCTAGCCTCGCTGGGGCTGTGGGTGATGTGCATGATCGTCACTCCGGTTTCCCGGTGCACGCGCTCGAGCAGTTGGCACATCTCCCCGTGCAGTTCCTCGTCGAGCGCGGCCAGCGGCTCGTCGAGGCACAGCACCGCCGGCCGGTGCGCCAAGGCGCGGCCCAGCGCGACCCGCTGCGCCTCGCCGCCGCTCAACTTGTCCGGCATGCGGTCGAGCAGATCGACCAGGCCAAGCAGCTCGGCCAGTTCCTCCACACGAGCAGCGATCGCCGCCTGGCCAAGCGATCGCAACACGATCGCAAAAGCCAACTGCTCCCGGACCGGCAGGGTCGGGAACAGCGCACGGTCCTGCGGCACGTAGCCGACCCCGCGCTCGGCCGGCGGTAATTTTGTCACGTCTCGATCGCCCAAAATGATTTTACCGCCGTTAACGATTCGCAGCCCGCAGATGGCCTCGAGTAGCGTGGTCTTGCCGCAGCCGCTGCGGCCCATCAACACGCCGTACTCGCCGGCGGCCAGCTCGAGGCTGAGGTTGCTCAACTCAAAACTGCCCTGTCGCAGCACGATATTCTCGAGGGCGATCATGCGAAGATGCGTTTCATGCCGAGCGTCCGGGCGATGAGGAACACCACGGCGGCGGCGGCGATCATGATGAGCGACACTGCCAACATCCCATCGGTGCGCCCGGCCTGTAACTCGAGAAAGGCGCTCGTCGGCAGCACCTCGGTTTTCTGTCGCGTGGCCCCGGCGAAGACGAGGATCGGCCCGAACTCGCCCAGCGCCCGCGCCCACGCCAGCGTGCCGGCCGCCAGCAGGCCGCCCCGGGCCTGCGGCATGATGACCCGCCAGAACGCCTGCCGCCGGTTGCAGCCCAACGTGAGGGCGACCTGCTCGAAGCGTTGCGGGATCTGGTCGAAGGTCACGCGCATCGTCCGCACCGCGAACGCGCACGCGACCATGAACTGCGCCAGCACCACCGCCGGCCACTTGTACACTACGGCGTCACTGAGCCAGTCCGGCATGTAGCGGAACAGGATCAGCAGGCTCAGGCCGACGACCAAAGGCGGCAGCACGATCGGGATGTCGAGCAGCGTGTCGATGACCGGTTTGCCGCGAA
>CAYWMH010000315.1:0-2896 GCA_964459315.1 uncultured Verrucomicrobiota bacterium | reverse complement strand
CATCGCCGATCCAGCCAAGATCACCTCCCAGCCAAGCGATCTCTCGGCGGAGGAGGGAACGGTGGCCAGCCTGTCGACCGAGGTCTCGGGCAGCCCGAACACCTACCGATGGCATCGGGCCAACGGTGGCGGCGGCGCGTTGCGTTTCCCGGGCGGCAACCAATACGTTTCAGTGCCAATCGATGTGCCAGAAACCGAGTACACGGTCGAGTTTTGGTTCCGCACCGACGATCCCAACGCCGGGTTATTTTGCGTGGTGGACGCCAATCTCGGCGGTGGCGGCCACGACCGGCACGTCCACCTCGCTGACGGTAATGTCCGCATTCGCACCTGGAGTGGCCCCGGTGTAGAAGTGTCCGCCGGGCTCAACTTGGCCGACGGCAATTGGCATCACCTCGCGCACGTGATCAGCGTGGAACTGGGGGGGCAGTTTGTCTACGTGGACGGCGAGCTGGTGATCGAGGGTATCAAGGACATGTCCAACTTTGACTGGCAGCAGCACGTCAACATCGGCTTCTCCAATGACGCCGCCAGCCAGTATTTGAAAGGGCAGATCGATGAGCTTCGCATTTGGGATTTCGCACTTGAGCAGGAGGAAATCCAGGAACGGATGAACAAGCCACTCAACGGCGACGAGGATTGGTTGCTTGCCTATTACAACTTTGACCACGCCGAGGGCAACACACTCGCCGACTTAAGTGGCAACAAATACGACGGCGCTCTAGTCAATTTCAAGGAGAGCGGCTGGGGTGCCTCGGCCGCCCGACTTGGTCTGGAGTCGGCCGTGAGCGACGGAGGCGGCATTACGGGCGCTGACTCGACCAAATTAAATTTTTCCAGCTTGGCCAAGAGCGATGAGGACACCTACCACCTTCGAGTGAACAACCCCGCTGGCGACATCGAAAGCAACAAGGTTAAGTTGACGGTCACTGCTGAGACTGTTCCGCCCACACTATTGTCGCATGGGGCGCTGGTCACGGAGGACGAGTACACGGAGCTCGCTGTCCGCTTCGATGAGGCGTTGAACCCGGACACCGCCGGCAACATTGAGAACTACTCGATCGCCGGGGCCACTGTGGTGGATGTGATCGTGCAGGAGAGCGGCAACGGGGTGTTGCTCGATGTCGAGGGACTCGAAACCGGCGACTACCAGTTGAACATCTCGGGGCTGACTGATCTCGCCGGAAATAAGATGGCCATCTCCAAGACAGGCGGCGGCTTTCTCTCGCTGCAGCCGTTGAACATTGGCGACATCGATCCTACCGGTACGGCCCACAACTTCGGTGATGAAATCGAGGTGGTCTCTGGCGGCGCAGACATTTGGTCGAACGCGGATGATTTCACGTTTTTATTTGAGGAGAAAACCGGTGACTTTGACATGGCGGTGCAGGTGCGCTCAATCAGCAACCCCAACGGCTGGTCGCGCAATGGCCTGATGGTGCGCGAGTCATTGGAGGACATTAGCAAGATGCTCGGCGCGTTCGCCACCCCACCCCCCGGGCAGGGTTACTTCGCCCTCGATCGACGCGAGGAGTCGGCGCAATGTTTCTGGTGGAACAACGACGGAACCCCTGGCAGCGCAGTGAAGCAGGGCGGAATCAAATACGGCAACGATACCGTGCCCGGCCTGCCTGATATTTGGATTCGGCTGAAGCGTTCCGGCAACCGGTTTACGGCCTTTCGTAGCAGCAACGGTGACGACTGGATTGAGATGGGCGTCAACACGCTTGAGTTTTCGGACACCGTTTACTTTGGCATCTGCCAATCTTCACCGGGAACGACCCGGTATGCCAACTACGGGCCGTTCGTTTATACCGGCACGGAGATTGCCATCACCGAGCCGCCGCAGAGCGCCACCGCGACGCTGGGCTGGGAGCATACGTTCAACGTCGGATACAAAGCCACAACATCGGGCAAGCCGCTTGCCGAGGGAGAACTGTCATTTCAATGGCTCCAAAATGGCCAGGCGATCCCCGGTGCCAATGACCCGACCTACACCACACCCGGCGTTTTGACGATGGATGATGACGAGAGCCGCTACTCAGTAATCGTCAGTATGGGTGATCTGGCTGTGACCTCCACCGAAGCGGTATTATCCGTAGCCAAGGATAGCACTCCTCCCAAGGTGGCTGAGGTCAGCGCCTCAAAGCCAAGCGCATCCGCCGGCGGCGGCGGAGCGGCATTGCACTTCAAGGGCGGCGGCCAATACGTCTCTGTGCCAATGGACATTCCCGAGACCGATTACACGGTCGAATTCTGGTTCCGAACCCAGGATCCCGACGCCGGTCTGTACTGCGTGGTGGATGCCAACCTTGGTGGTGGCGGTCATGACCGCCATCTGCACCTAACTGGGGGAAATATCCGTGTCCGGACCTGGAGCGGCCCCGGCGTGGAGGTGTCCTCCGGATTGAACCTGGCGGACGGGCAGTGGCATCACCTTGCCCACACGCTTGGCACCGAGGCCAACGGGCAGCAGATCTTTATCGATGGCAAACTGGTTGTCCAAGGTGCAAAAGACATGTCCAACTTCGACTGGCAAAAGCACCTTAACTTCGGTTTTTCGAACGATGCTAGTTCACAATTTCTAGTCGGTGAACTGGACGAGTTGCGAGTTTGGGGTGTTGTGCGGACGGAGGAAGAAATCAACGCCAACATGAACAAGTCGCTTGGTGTCGAGGACGACCTGCTGGCCGCCTACAACTTCGACAAGATCAGTGGCAAGGTTCTACCAGATGCCGTAGGGGGCAACGACGGTGTGCTCGTGGGCATGGGCGACCGTAATTGGACGATCTCGGAGGCGCCGCTTGGCCAAGCGCCACTCGAGGGCTTCGAGTTACCGACAACACTAAACATTACGTTCAACGATCTGATTCGCAACCCCGACTTGGGCAGTGGC
>CAYWMH010000314.1:2327-2910 GCA_964459315.1 uncultured Verrucomicrobiota bacterium | reverse complement strand
GCAGCATGCCGTTCACCAATGGATTCCCGGGAGCATTGCCGAGCGCACTATCACCGCCGTCGACGACGACACCGTCGAGTTCGAAGCGTTCGAGCAACCGGAATCCAGGGAGGATTCATTCCTGCGGGACATGGTCGTCGATTTCGTGATGCAGCCGTTCGAGCAGGCCAAGCCGTGGAAGTTCAACGGGTTAAAGGGATGGACGGCCGTGGTGCGTGACACGACCGGCCAAGCGCAAGCCGCCGAAGTCCGGACGAGCGACGCAGATGCGCTCAAGCTCAGCCTCAAGAAATATTGGGAAGCAGAAGCAAGTGTTGTTAAGCAATCAGGATCCAAAAAAACATCTGTAAATGTTGTTCAACTTGAATTGGACTACGAACCAGACGAGACCGAGGCGGTTGAATCTTTTGAGAAAAAATATCCCCACTTGAAAATCGAACGCATCAATTGGATTCGTGAAAAGCAATGGCCGGTTTTTGAACCCCAGGTCGGCGACGCGGTGTCGGTCTACAAGCCGCTCACCGGCGCGCGGGTCGGGTTGATGACAATCGGGTTCACCCTGTTTGTTTTCATCCTCGGCTCA
>CAYWMH010000314.1:0-2317 GCA_964459315.1 uncultured Verrucomicrobiota bacterium | reverse complement strand
TGATTTTCCCCGACCGTAAAGCAAGGGAGGCGACCGATGAGTGACGAACCCATTCAATCCACCGATTCCGACACCCCTCCGATTATGCCTCCGATTGCACCACCTCCACTACCGCCCAAACCGATCACGCCGGTCTGGGTATTCGCCCTGCTCTGGACGGTGCTTGCCTTGCTGATCACGACACTGGCCACAACCGGGATCATTCTGCTGTTTCGGAATGCCGGCTGGGAGGGAATCTGGAAAATGACCCTCATCGGTACCTGTAGCCTCTTCGCCCTGATGTCGGTGCTGGTGATCGTCGGTGGGGCGCTGGACATTCGCAAACTGTTCCGCCGTCTCCGCGAACGGGAAGCCTCCGGCGACGACAGCGCCGTCGACTGACGGTTCTTTTGTTTTAATTCCGCCCGATCCGGGCTAACTTTTCCCTAGCACCCATGGAGTTGACCCTTGAAACATTCCGGCGGGAGATCGATGCGGCAATGCAGTCGTACGACCGCCACGTGGTCTGTGTCTTCAAGACGCCGGACGACTGCCTCGAGGCGATCGAGCGGCTCATGCTCAAGGCGATCAAGGCGTACGAGGATCGAGCCACCGGCATGCGCCACGGCATCGCGCTCGACAAGGAGATCACCATCATGCTCAGCCAGGCGGAGGCCGACGCGCCGCTTTGCGGCATCTATTTCAACCTGCACACGCCGTACAGCCGCGAGCATGGCGGACGCAACATCCGTAAGGCCGGCGCGAAGGCCAAGGCCAACCCGCCAGACTGACGGCGCTCACTTCGGCCGGGCCTCGTCGCCCATCCAGATTTCCCCCTCGATAATATCCGCCACCGCGTAGGTGTCCCATGCCGGGCCAGACACGCGCACCTGACCCACCTTTTTCCCGAGCCGGTAAATGGCAAACTGTCGGCCGATCGTCGGCAGGCCGGTCAACCCGAAGTCGAGCACCACGAAGTTTAGCCGGACATTCGTGCGGACCACCCGGCCCTCCATCCGGAACGCCCCCGGCGTGACCACCGTCCCGCCGCCCGGCTTGGCCAACGGCTCGCCGCCCCCCTTGCCCGGCAGGGCGCACCCCGCCAAGCCAAGCGCCACGACCGCTGTCACCCAGTTCCGCACCGCCGCAGCATACCGCTTGGCCAAGCGTGCGCCACGAAAAACAGTTCCGCCTTCGCCTTGGCGGGGCGGCCTGCTACGCTTGGCTAAGCGGAACGAATCATGAGCGACACTCCCATTATCGAAGTTTGCATCGACTCGGTGGCATCGGCCATCGCGGCGGAAGAAGGTGGCGCGGCCCGCGTTGAGCTATGCCAAAACCTGTTCGAGGGCGGCACCACCCCGAGCATCGGCACGGTGCACCACGCGCTGGAGCGGGTCGGCATCAAGGTCAACGCCATCATCCGGCCACGCGGCGGCGATTTCCTCTACTCGGACGACGAGTTCGCCGTGATGCAGCGCGACCTCGTCGCGCTCAAGGAGATGGGCATCAACGGTGCGGTCATCGGCCTGCTCAACGCCGACGGCACCATCGACACCGAGCGCTCGAGGCAATTGATCGACCTCGCCCGGCCGCTCGAGGTGACCTATCACCGCGCGTTTGACGTCACCGCCGACCCGTTCCGCAGCCTCGACGACATCATCGGCCTCGGCGTCGAGCGGCTGCTCACCTCCGGGCAGGAGCCGTCCGTGCTCGAGGGGTCGGAATTGATCGCCGAACTGGTGCGGCGCGCCGGCGACGACCTCATCATCATGCCCGGCGCCGGCATCACCACAAAAAACCTGCCGCGTATCATGCGCGAAACCGGCGCGAAGGAATATCACCTGACCGGCAGCGCACCGCTGCGCAGCAAAATGGAGTTCCGCAACGAACGTTGCTTCATGGGCAAGGCACTTTACCCGCCCGAATTCTCGCTGAAAGTCACCGATGCCGGCAAGATTCGCGACTGCGTCCAAGCGCTGAGCGGCGGGGCGTAAACTTGGCCAAGCGGCCCACTATATCTTCGAGCGGGCCTTGTCGAGAATCTGGCGTTCGCGCTCGGTCAGGCTGTGGATGCCCTGCTTGGAAATCTTGTCGAGAATCGGGTCCACCTCGCGGCTCATAAAATCCCCCTCCGCCACCTCGGCGGCATCGACCACCTTCGGTTTGCGCCAGTTGCGACGGCGCGTGGCGCCCGATCCCTTCGCCGAGTCACCCGAAACAAATCGAATCCTCGGCATGCCGGGAAAAAACCGCATCAGCCCGCCCCTCCGCACCAGCGCCGCCACATAAAACGACCCGAACAACAACCCGCCCAAGTGCGCCGCATGCGCCACTT
>CAYWMH010000313.1:0-2915 GCA_964459315.1 uncultured Verrucomicrobiota bacterium | reverse complement strand
ATTGCACCTCCATGCTGCTGTCGACCAGTTCCTGGCGTCCCATCTCATTGTAAAACTGGTTGAGTTCCTCGATCGCACCGGTGATCTCCTCGATGGCGGCATCGTAGTTGTTCCCGGCGATCAACTCGGTGCCGACGGCCCGGATCTGCATCATGATCGTTTGCGGGCGGAACTGCTGGAAGCTTTGCCCGATTTCATCCTCCACGGCGTAGTCCTGCACGAAGTCGAGCAGCTCGAGGATGTGCTCGGTGTCACGTTCGACGGCCTCGTAATCCTCCAACTCGAAGTTGCAGATGCTGCGGTGGTGATACTGGATAGCCTCCTGCTGGAGCTTCGCGCATTCGTCGGGGTTGATACTGAAGTCGTCGTCTTCGCCGCCGTGTTTTTCGCGGTGCCTCTCGAGGCGGATCAGGAAATGGTCGAGCAGGGTCGGGTGCCCGAACGGCCGCTTGCCGTCGGGGCGGAACTGCGCGTTCATCTGCAGCAGGCCGAGGTCGATCCGCAATTGCAGTTTTTCCACACCGCCCTCGCCTTTGACCCGGCGCGCATCCACGCGGCCAAGGCGGTAGTCCCAGTTTTCTAGGACTTTTGAGATGTCGTCGTTCATCCAGGGCTGATCATGCGCAAAACCGGCTCAAAGTCAATGCCCTCGGACCGAGACGGCTAACGATCCGCGGTCGGTCGCGATGACCGAGCCGGGCTTGATGCCGTTGCGTTCGAACCAGCCCTGGTTGACCTCGAGCGCGTACTGGACGCGGGCCGAGCGGGACTCGACCGGCTGGGTGTTGCCGGGTTGCAGGTCGTGAATTTCGATCACGCGGCTGGCCGGGTCGATGTAGGCGATCGACAGCGGCACGGTGGTGTTTTTCATCCAGAACCCGCTCCGGTGCGGGTACGGGAAGACGAAGAGCATACCCTCATTCTCCGGCATCGACGCGCGGTGCATCATGCCGGCCTTGCGCTCGCGGTTTTCGTTGGCGACCTCGGCGGTCAACTCGGTTGCGCCGAGGTAAAGCTTGATCGTCTCAAGCCTTGGCTGCGCGAGGCCGTTGGCGGGTTGGGCTGTTGGCTTCGGCGTGACGGTGTCAGGCGGCATGGCGGGGTTCTCCTTCTCGCACCCGACGGCCAGCAGCAGGGCGGTGAATCCTAGCGCTTGGCCAAGTTGTCGTGTGGGTGACGGTTTCATTCCTTGGGCGAAACCTGCAGTCGATAGTACGAGGCCGGTTGGTCGAGTTGCTCGGTGGGCAGTTTCCATTCCATCTCGGCGGCGGCTTCACCCTCAAGCTGTTGCGCTTGGCCAAGCGGCTGGTACGGGCCGGCTGCCTCTCCAGCGGTGACGACCCGGTAGACGGCCCCCGGGACCGCACGCCAATGGAGGCGGACGCCATCCGCGGTGGTCTCGACCCGCAGGGCGAAATAAGAGTCGCCGTCGTTCGGGTCGGTGCCAACCAAAAGTTCGCCGGCGCTACTCATGCCGTCTCCATCGGGGTCGAGCGCCAGCGCCGCCGCGCCGCCGTGCTGGAGCGGGTCGAGTCCGCGCGCCACCTCCCAGCCGTCCGGTAGATGGTCGCCGTCGGTGTCGTGCTTAGCCGGGTCGGTGCCAAGTTCGCGTTCGCGGGCGGTAATCAGCCCGTCGTCGTCCGGGTCTGAGTCAATGGCCAGCCGCACCTTCAGGCCATCTAGTTGGTAAACATCAAGCTGGAAAATGAGATCCTTCTCGACCTTCAGGCTTTTGCCCAGGTGAGTCGTGTCGAGTTGCCTATACTGGTTGGAATAGATACCACCATTGCCAACAACTGCGCCGATCATGATTTCATCTCCCGGTTGCAGGTTGCCCAGGCTTGAGTAGGGGATGGCCAACTCGATGAAATTGGCATCGGTTTCATAGAAGTTGGCATCGGTCCATTGCCTTGGACGGGACAATTCCGGCGAACGGTTAAACTGCTGAAAACGAGCGTCGGCTACATCGCTGAATGTTTTGTCGAGTTGAAACACGCCCTGACCAAGAGGGAAGGGGACCGCAGCAATGTCCTCCGGTTTTTCACCAATACGCATATTGATGGTGAATCCTGGCCGGGCAAAATGGCGGGACTGGTTGTCTGCCTTCTCGTCGCCGAGAATCGCCGCCACACTCGGTTTGAAATTGGTGAAGGTTAGGTTTTGAAGGAAGTCGAGCCCGTCGGCGCCCTCGTCGCTGAATTCCACCTTGCCGTTGCCGAGCCCCGCCATGTTGGTGACGCCATCTTGTCTGGGTGATTCGATGAACAGGAAAATGTTTTGGTTGGGCCCAATCATCGCCTGCTCGAAGCCGATATAGAGGTGGGTGCGATCATTGTTGACGCGAACCTGGCCAAGGTTGGCACTTGCGCCGCTGACGGCGGGGATCGGTTTGCCGATCAGATCGAACACCTGCCCCTGAATGTTTTTAAGTTCTTCTTTGTTTAGAGAGGATTCGATCTGGGGAGAATGCCAAGCCGAGTCCCACCAGTCGCGCTTTGGTATTTTTTTGTTTATCACAAGCCAGTCCAATACCTTGCCGTCGGGGTCCAGGCCATCGAGTTTGAGCTGATCACCCTCGATGTTGATACGCGCCACGAAGTTATTTGGTCTACCCCAAAACTGCGAAGTTCCAGGAAAGAATCTGTAAAAGGGATATCCGGCAGAACCCGATCCGCAAACGACTGAGATCATGCCGTTAATTGGGTTGAATTTCTCAAATGTGTGGCTGTGGCCCGCCAGCATCAGATCCACGTTATACTTGGCGACAATCGGGTAGATGGTGTTTCCAAAGTCGAAAGAGTCCGGAAGCGCGTTACGGTCGTAATCACTCCATCCGTGACTTGCCGAGGATGCGACAGGGAAGTGACCAAGGAGTAGCTTCCACGGTTTTGAGGTGGTGGCCAGATCATTGGTCA
>CAYWMH010000312.1:0-2945 GCA_964459315.1 uncultured Verrucomicrobiota bacterium | reverse complement strand
GAGCGAATTGCCCATTCCCGCACAAAAGGTTCAATCCAAACTTCAAGGCTTACAAAGGAGGCAAAGAAGGAGGCAAAGGTGGAGGCAAAAACAATAATAAGGGGAAGCACACTCCCACAGCACCGGCGACGAGTGCCCCTCGCCCTTCAGCGCCACGCGCCACTTGGCGTCGGCCACGGTGAACTTGGACGGAATGCCCTTGGCCAAGCTGATGCCACTGCCGTTCGGCCCGCGAAACCTGGGCCACTCCTTGGCCTGCCCAGATGGCCCTGCGAATAAGAGCATCCCGCAGACCAACGCGGTCAGAGATCGTTGGACTTGTTGTTGTGTCGTCATGAAATTCAGTTGGCCAAGCGCTTGGCCTCGAAGCAGTGAATGACGCCCTGGCTGGTGCTGGCGTACAGGCGGCCATTGGCCACGGCCAGGCCGAACACCTCCCCGTCGGCCGCGCTACGCCACAGTTGCCGGCCGTCCCGCGCGTGATAGGCCGCTACCTCGTTGTGGCCGCCGGTGATCAGCGTCTGGCCGGCCAACACCATGCTCAACGGCTGGCTGCTGGCCACGCGCCACGCGAAACAGTCCTGCATGCCGGCCTGGACCGCGTCGATTTTCTGCCCCAGCGTGGCGGCCTCCCCAAGCAGCTTCGTGCGTTGGCTGCCGTTGGCCGCCTTCTTCAGCGCCCCCTCCAGTCGCTCATGCTCCTTCTTGAGTGTGCGCCGTTCGCGGGCCAACTCGAGGTAACGGGCGCGATCCAGCGCACTCAGGTGGGTGTCGCTCTGAAGGAAGGAGCGCGACGGGGTAACGATCATGTGGTTACCCTTGAACGAGGCGAGCTGATCCGATTGGTTCGACTCGACGAGACCAAGCGTGCCGGTTTTGCCGGGGCCAAACAGCAAGCTATCACCGGTCAACAACGCGTAGGTGCCGCCCTGCCCGCTCACGACCCGGATACGTTTGCCGTCGGCACGGTTGAGCACGACCGGATTGTTGCGCCCGGCCGGAACGTAGAGCCGCGTGTGCGAGGCCAGCATGTAGCCCTGCGCCGGGAGGTCGGTCTGTTTCTGCTGCCACTTGACCTTGCCGGTGCCGGCGTCGAGCGCGGTAATCAGCACGCCCTCGGAGGGGAACATCCCGGCGGCGCAATAGGCGGTGTCCCCGACGACGACGAGGCCGGTCCGCAGCGGCCAGCGCGAGATGAGGCGGGCGTTGCCGGGGATGCGGTAATCCTTCGGACCGGGCCGGGTCTTCCAGATGAGCGAGCCGCTTTTCGCGTCTAGGCAGTAGGCGTGGCCGTCGTCGGAGCCGACGTAAACGCGGCCCTCCGCAATCGTCGGGGCCAGGCGCACCGGCCCCTCGGTGAAAAAGGTCCATCGCAGCGCACCGGTCGCGGCGTCGAGGCAGTACACCTTGTCGTCCGCCGACGAGCCGAAATAAAGCAGGCCGTCCGCGATGACCGGGTGGTAGGCATAGTCGAAAATCTGCCGTGACTTCATGTCGTACACCTTGTTGTAGCCATCCCACTTGGCCTCGCCGCGCCAGGCAGGTCGCGGGGCATGGCGGGAACGATGCACCCAACCAGCCGTGAACGGCGCGAGCAGCGACTCCCGTGCGACGCCGCTCCGGGAATAGTCGTGCTGGTAGGTCGGCCAATCCGCCGCTTGGCCAAGTGCTGCCATACCGGGAAGACAAAAGATCAGAAAAAAACGTATAAAAACCATGGTGATATACTGTTGACGCGCCCGGTTTTTATGCGGTTCGTGGCACGGGTGCAATGTAAACCGAGCAAATACGGCTCAATGAGGGAGCTTTAGCACGGATTCTGCTTGGCACAACGCCGTGATGGTGGCTCTCGGGACAGGAATGACGGTTTTGATCGCGGCGCTTGGCACTGGCCTTGGCCTGCTTGGCGGTTGGTTTGGTTTCCGCTGGCGGCACAAGGGGCGGGTTTTCAGCGAAGGTGACCGGGAATATTTCCAGAATCTGCTGTACCGTGCCGAGACCGCCGAGGCCAAGTTGGAGCAGATGGAGCCGGAACTAGCTCGGGCAACCGATCGGGCCAACATTCTCGAGGACAGCCACCGGGTAATCCAGGAGGAATTGGCCAACGAGCGGCAGTTCAACCTGTCCCTGAACACCGAATTGAGCCGCGAGCGCGCACAGCAAAAGCTCCTCGATATGAAGCTGAAGGATCAGGCCGAGTCGATCGAGACCGAACGACGCCGGCTGGACGGCGAACTGGCCCGCTTGGCCAAGCGGATCGAGGAAAACAACCGGATGATCTCCGACTCGCTCCCCGCCCGGCGGGACGCCGAGGAACCGGCCTTCGCGGCCGCCCCATATTGAGCCGACAGCGATCCTGAAAAGATCGTTCTTTTCTTTTGACAACGGTCGGAATCGTGCCAGTTTCCCCGGCCAGCTTTTGACTGCTGCCGGTCGCCACGCGGCCAACTGAGCATTCCATCAAAATCGAGATGAACCGGCTTTTTTCAAGCCTCCGAATTGTCGTCACCGCAGTCGCCGCGGTTCTGGTTTTCACGCACACACAGGCCGCGCCCAGCCTCAAGACGTTGAGCAAGTCGTGCTTCATCCTGCACGACCCCTCCGGTAAATACGACATCAGCCCGGAATGGGAGGAGCCGGCCAAGGTCATGCACCGGCTGCCGATCCTCCCGGACCTCACCAAGCGCATCAAGGATGTCATCACCGCCGACCACGGCAACAAGTCGGTTCTGATCGTCGGCGATGCCTCGTCGGCCTACCGCTACTTCCTGGCCAGCCTCGCCGTAAGCGGCGACCCGCAGTTGGCCAAGTTCGCCCACCTCGAAATCGACCTGCCGAAGATCGTCGAAGGCCACACCCTGCTTGGCCAAGTGCAGGAATATTGGCAGAAGAACATCAGCAAACCGGCCATGGGCGAGGAGATCATCCTCTACATCTCCAACCTC
>CAYWMH010000311.1:0-2954 GCA_964459315.1 uncultured Verrucomicrobiota bacterium | reverse complement strand
AGATGGCCAGAATGATCGTCAGCAGCCCGACAAACGACGCCACCAGCCGATGCGAATGCTCCTCGAACACCCCAAATTTCCCGAGCCACTGGTCAAACGGAACGAGGAACATATTATAGCCGAAGGTGTTGGGCCAGTCCGGCACCGCCATCCCCACCCCCTTGCTCGTCACCAGACCGCCGAACCCAATCAGGATGAGCGTCGCCAAAGCCGTGGCAATGGCGAATCGGTGCAACCAAGGGGTGTACTGCGCTCGAGCAGTCATTCAGCGAAGCAAATTGGCCGAATCAGAAACCTCATCCACCAGATTCATGCCGCGCGGAATGTATCACCCAAACCTACAGACGGCAACTTGATTGTGAAATAATTCACAAACTCGCCCAACGGCAACACCCTTCCACATGGCCAAGCGGGCCGTGTCCCGCAGAAATTATTCTGTTTACAAACAAGTCTCAATCTGCTTCCCTTGTGCCGTAATCTGCGTACACAACCCACCTCCATCATGAGCAACCACCCTGAACTCTCCTTCCGACAGAGTGTCGACCGGATGGTCGACCGCGCCATCGCCACGATGGATCTGCCGCTGGGCCTCGCCGAGCAGATCCGCAGCTGCAACTCGGTTTACCAGGTGCAGTTCGGCGTCAAGCTGGGCGACCAGTACGAGGTCTTCACCGGCTGGCGCGCCGTCCACAGCGAGCACATCCTGCCGGTCAAGGGCGGCATCCGGTCCGCCGACTTCGCCAACCAGGACGAGGTCGAGGCGCTCGCCGCGCTGATGTCATACAAGTGCTCCATCGTGATGATCCCGTTCGGCGGCTCGAAGGGCGCGCTAAAGATCGATCCCCGGCAATACAGCGAAAAGGATCTCGAGAAAATCACCCGCCGCTTCGCGCAGGAATTGGCCAAGCGCGACCTCATCCACCCCAGCCTCAATGTGCCCGCCCCCGACATGGGCACCGGCGAACGCGAGATGGGCTGGATCTCCGACACCTATCAGACCCTGTTCCCCGAACAGGCCAACGGCATGGGCTGTGTCACCGGCAAGCCGGTACACCTCGGCGGTAGCGGCGGGCGCGTTGAGGCCACCGGCCGCGGCGTGCAGTTCGGCCTGCGCGAATTCTTCCGCCACCCCGAGGATGTCACCCGCGCAGGGCTAGAAGGCTCGCTCGAGGGCAAGCGGATCGTAGTGCAGGGCCTCGGCAACGTCGGCTACCACGCGGCCAAGTTCCTCAGCGGGGAGGACGGTGCGACAATCACCACCATCATCGCGCGCGACGGCGCGATCCACTCCGCCAACGGCCTCGACGTCGAGGCGGTCAAGACCCACATCGCAGAGCATCACGGCGTGAAAGGTTTCCCGGGCGCGGACTACACCACAGACGGCGCATCACTGCTCGAGGCCGACTGCGACATCCTCATCCCGGCCGCGATGGAAGCCGTCATCAACCACGACAACGCCGCCCGCATCCAGGCCCCGCTCATCGCCGAGGCGGCCAACGGCCCGATCACCTACGCCGCCGCCGAGATTCTTCGCGAAAAGGGCACGGTCATCATCCCGGACGCCTACCTCAACGCCGGCGGCGTCACCGTCTCCTACTTCGAGTGGGTGAAAAACCTTGCGCGCATCCGCTTCGGCTACCTTGAGCGCCGGAACGAGGAGCGCCGCGGCCAGATGATCGTCGAGGCCCTCGAAAAGATGCTCAACACCACCGTCCCGCCGGAAATCCGCGACCAACTCACCACCGGCTCGGACGAACTCGCCCTCGTCCGCTCCGGCCTCGACGACACCATGCGCAACGCCTACAACAACATCCGCGACATCTTTAACGCCCGAGACAACGTCGTCGATCTCCGCACCGCGGCCTTTGTCTGCGGCATCGAGCGCATTGCCAAGCGCTACGAAAGCATGGGCATTTGACCCGCGCTTGGCCAAGCGCTTGGCTCCCATCCTCCGTTCCCACTTTTCCTTTCCCGCGCATGCGACTAGGCTGTCGGCGCTTTATGGGCTTGAATGTCTTCAACACCCTCTCCCGCTCGGTCGAGCCGTTCGTGCCGCTGGATCCAAAAGGAAAAAAAATCGGCCTTTACTGCTGCGGCCCGACCGTGCACGACTTCGCGCACATCGGTAACTTCCGCACGTTCGTCTTCGCGGACGTCGTCCGGCGCTACCTAACCTTTCGCGGCTTCGACGTCCGCCACGTGATGAACATCACCGACGTCGAGGACAAGATCATCCGCCGCGTCAACGAGTCCGGAAAGTCGCTCAGCGAATACACCGGCGAATTTGAAAAGGCGTTCTTCAACGACCTCGAGGCGCTTGGCTGCCTGATGCCGGACGAGCGTCCACACGCGACCCAGTTCATCGGCCCGATCATCAAGCTCATCAAGAAACTCGAGGAGAAGGGCATCGCCTACCGCGCCGGGGACGGCTCGGTTTATTTCAGTATCGAGAAATACCGCGAAACCGGCAACCGCTACGGCCAGTTGCTCAATCTAAACCTCGAGGAAATGCGACCGGGCGAGCGCGTCAGCAGCGACGAATACGAAAAAGAATCCGTCGCCGACTTTGCACTCTGGAAGGCGCGCGTGCCGGAGGACGGCGAGGTGTTTTGGGAAAGCCCGTGGGGCGAGGGGCGGCCCGGCTGGCACATCGAGTGCAGCGCCATGAGCATGGAACTGCTCGGCCCAAGTTTCGACCTGCACCTCGGCGGCGAGGATTTGGTGTTCCCCCATCACGAGGACGAGATCGCCCAGAGCGAGGGTGCCTGCGTGCAGTGCGACGGACAGAAATTCGTCAAGTACTGGATGCACGGCGCGCACCTGCTTGTTGAGGGTAAAAAGATGAGCAAGTCGCTTGGCAACTTCTTCACGCTGCGCGACCTGTTGGCCAAGGGCAGCGCTGGGCGCGAGGTGCGTTACCTGATGATCTCGGCCCACTATCGCGAGACGTTCAA
>CAYWMH010000310.1:0-3012 GCA_964459315.1 uncultured Verrucomicrobiota bacterium | reverse complement strand
AGGCCGGTTGCCGCCGTGGTGGAGTTCAGGTCCAGCGGGTTCATCGTGAACGAGTTGCCGTTACTGTAGATGGTGACATCAGTGCCGGTGACCGCGAACAGCGAGACGCCGTTGAAGCTCTTTGTCCCGATGTCGCTGATGTAGCTCTGTAACTGGGTGAACTCGACCGAGTAGTTCGAGCGATCGCTGTTGGTCTTGGTGATGTCCATGGCGAGCACGGTCAATTCCCCCAATCGGTCGAGGGCGGTCGTCACCTTTTGCATGAAGCCGTCCTGTGTTTGCGAGAACGACACTGCGTTGGCGAGGTTGTTCATTGCCGCCGAGTTGCGGCTGATTTGCGCGGTGAACCGGCTGCTCACAGCCAGTCCGGCGGCGTCGTCCTGTGGCTGGACGATCCGGGAACCGGTGGAGAGCCGCGAGAGGGAGTTGGTCAGGTTACGCTGGGAGGTGTCCAGCAGTCGGGCGCCAGTCATGGCGGCCAGGTTCGTATTTATTACCATGTCGACAAATCCGTTTGTCGTTTACAGCATTGGCATCCTTGCCGCTGATGAACCTTTGTGATGGGTGGCTCAAAAACCGTTGAGGAATCGTTCCTCGTGCAACGCCAACAGTATCGGCAGCGAACGGTTTTGCTTTAGGGAAAAATTTAATTTTTGCTTCGACCGGGCCGGAATCACCCGGTTTTCCGCGGGCGTTTGCGCCTTTTGAGCAGCGAGCGGAGGGTGCCCAGGTTTTTGACATCCTCGTGCAGGTCGGGCGACTTGGGCGTCTCGAGGCAGCCGGGCGTGTCGGCGAATCGGGGATCGTTGACGATGTGCGCAAATGCCTTTTTGCCGATCAACCCGTGGCCGATGTGGTCGTGCCGGTCGACCCGCGAGTTGAGGTCCGTCTTCGAGTCGTTTAGGTGAAACGCCAACACCTGCTCCAAGCCGATCATTTCTTCGACCTCGGCGATCGCGGCGTCCCAGCCGTTACGCGTGCGGATGTCGTAGCCGGCGGCGAAGAAATGCGCCGTGTCGAGGCAGACGCCGAGTCGCTCCGGCTGCTTGACGCGCTCAAAAATATCGGCGAGATGGCGGATGCGGTGGCCAAGGCAGGTGCCCTGCCCTGCGGTGTTCTCGAGCGCGATGCGGACCGGCGATTTTTTCGTCGCGCGAAAGATCCCGTCGAGCGCCTTGACGATGCGCTTCACGCCGCGGTCGTCACCCTTGCCAAGGTGCGCGCCGGGGTGCAGCACGAGGAACGGCACGCCCAGCGTCGTGGCGAACTCGATCTCCTGAGTGAGCGACTCGATCGACTTGTCGCGGTTGTCGCCGTCCGGCCCGGCGAGGTTGATGAGGTAGCCGGCGTGGCCGAACACCGTCCCGACATCGCCCTTGGCTAGCTCCGCCCTGAAGCGCTCGGCGTCGGCCGGCTTGGGCGGCTTGCCGAACCACTGCATGTTGCTCTTGACGAAAATCTGCGTGCTTTGGCAGTCGACCGAGCGGGCGCGCTCGATGGCCTTCCAGGCGCCACCGGCGGCGGACATGTGGGAACCGAGTTTCATTGTTACCCCCCTGGGCTTGGCCAAGCGGGGCTGCAGTCTGCCCGCTGCACCCGAGCCGGTAAAGCGCCGACCAGTGGGGGGCGAATGCGCTTGGCCAAGCGGGGGGGAGTTCCTACCCTCCGCTTGCCAAGCGACCAACCCGCGCATGACGACTCCGAGCAACAAGACACCAACCACCGATCCCGTTCGGAATCCGGAGGTGTTTGACGATGTCGTGGTGGGTATTTTCCGATCCACTGAGGAGGGCCGCTATATCTACGCCAACCACCGGCTGGCAGAACTGTACGGGTACGATTCCCCGGCGCAGATGATCGAGGCGATTGGGGACATCGAGGGACAGCTGTACGTGGAGTCAAAACAGCGGGACTTGTTTTTGAAGCTCATCCAGCAACAGGGGCGCATTGAGCAGTTCGAGTCGGAGATTTTTCGCCGGGACGGCTCCCGGATCTGGATCTCGGAGACGGCCCGGACGGTGCGGGACGCCGCCGGCAGGGTGCTTTACTACGAGGGCACGGTGCAGGATATCGGCGAGCAGAAAGCGGCCGAGTTGGAGCTGCGCCGCTCGGAGATTTTGTTTCACTCGCTGGTGGAAAACCTGCCGCAGTTCATTTTCCGCAAGGACGCCGACGGGAAATTCACCTTTGCCAACAAGCGTTTTTGCGGGGAACTGGACAGGACGCGCCGGGAGATCATTGGCCAAACCGACCTCGATTTTTTTCCGCCTGACCTCGCGAAAAAGTACCGCCAGGACGATATTAGCATCATGGAGAGTGGCGACTCGCTGGACACGGTGGAGGAGCACGTCACGCCCGAGGGCGAGAAATCGTGGGTGCATGTTGTTAAGACGCCGACTCATGACGAGGCCGGGCTTTGTACTGGCGTCCAGGGCATTTTTTGGGATGTGACGCAGCAGCAGCTCACCGAGATCGCTCTGGCCCATGAGCGGGATCTGTTGCGCACGTTACTCGACAACATTCCCGATCGGATTTATTTCAAGGATCGCGATAGCCGTTTCCTGATGATCAGCCGGGCGATGGCCGATGACTTCGGGCTCGACGATCCCGCTAGGGCGGTCGGCAAAAAGGACGCTGATTTTTTCAGCGAAGAACACGCTCGGCTTGCGCTTGAGGACGAGCGGGACATCCTTGAGACCGGTCAGGGCATCATTGGCAAGACGGAAAAGGAAACTTGGAACGACGACCGTGAAGGGTGGGTGTTGACGACCAAGATGCCGATGCGAAACGCCGACGGGGAGATCGTCGGGACGTTCGGCATCTCCAAGGACATCACCGACCTGAAGGCCGCCGAGGCCGAGCTGGCCGAGGCCCGGGACGCCGCGCTGGAGTCGGCGAAGGTCAAGTCGGAGTTCCTCGCCAACACCAGCCATGAGATTCGCACCCCGATGAATGCCATCATGGGTATGACCGGGCTGCTACTGGAAACGCCGCTGCATGAGCAGCAACGCG
>CAYWMH010000309.1:0-3029 GCA_964459315.1 uncultured Verrucomicrobiota bacterium | reverse complement strand
CCGGAATCGGCCATGTGAACGCCGTAGCTCTCCATCTCCTTGGCCGATTCCTTGGCCAAGCCATTGCGCTGGTCGGTCAACCGATCCCGCAGGTTGATCAAGAGCTGCTTCTGCTTGGCCCATTTGCCGCCATTGTTCAGCTTGGCCTCTTTTCGTTTTTGGGCGGCCCGCTTGGCCGGACTGGCTGGCAAGCCGAGGATGGCCGCTGTTGTCGCCGCCCCGATATGGTGGTTGGTTCGCTTTGCAACCTTCTTTTTCGCGGGAGCCTTCGCAAGCGGGGCTTTCTTCGCGGCGGTCTTCTTCGCAGCGGATTTCTTAGCGAGAGCTTTTTTGGCCAAGGCCTTCTTGGCAGGCGCTTTTTTTACCGCTTTTTTAGCGTTTTTCGCCGTTTTTTTTGCAACTTTTCGTTTTGCTGCCACTATTTTGGACTAATTCTCTGGCTGAATCGCCCCACCCAAAACAGCCCATTTTGGCCGCCCGGGTAGAACGAGGCGCGGAAATTTATCAAAGAACTTGCAGAACACCACAAAAAATTGAAGTTTTTTTGACCGTATTTGGGATCGGTTTTCCGGATCGCAGGCGCGCCCTCCTGTTCCGAGACAACCCGCTTGGCCAAGCGGCCTTAATTCAGGATGGCGCCCCGGCGGATGTAGGTGGGTTGGTCGAGATCTTCGCCCTGGTGGATGGTTGGTTCGCTGTTTTCGAATCGACCCTTGGAGACGATCTCCAGCGGCAGCATTTCCTGCACGATTTTCCGGCGCTTAACCCGGTTCGGTTCCTCCCTGGCGGCCTCCCGGATCAGGTCGTCCCGGCACTCGGGGGACAAGGCATCAGCCGTGGGTGCTGGCGGCTTATAGGCGAACCCACCCCGACCTGTACCGCTGGATTTCGATCCCAGGTCCAGATAGCTGTCCGCCCCGGGTGCATTGAACGGATCAGAAAAGCCGGAATTGGGATCCTGACCGACCGGGTCCGGCTTGGGCGGGGTGTTCTCCTGCCCCGACTCGGCCAACCTGCCAGTGTGCGCCATGACAACAGTCAGTTGAATCGCCTCCCCGCTCCCGTGGGCGGAGGCCCCGACCACCAGTTTGGTGGCGGGGGCGCGTTCGCCGATCGCGGAGGTGATGGCATCCATCTCCGCCATGGTCACCTCCGTGCCTGAGATGTGAACGAGGAGTGAGTTGGCTTCCTTCAACGTCTCCCCACCCCGGACGGCCGGGTGGGACAACATTTTTTTGACGGCTTCATCCGTGCGATCGTCGCCGGTGGCCTCGACATGCACCACGGCGCCAAGGCTGTGCCGGTCTCGCAGGAGGGCCTGGAGGTCCGCGAAGGAGACGTTGAGCATGCCGGACTCGAGTAGCATGCGGCTCACCCCCAGCACGGCTTCGCACAGGTGGCGGTTAGCAATCTCCAGCGCCTGGTTCAGCCCGAGGTCGGCGTCGCCGAACTGGATGACGTCCTGGTTCGGGAAATGAAAAACCGCGTCGGCGACCTGCTTGAGGTCGCGCAGGCCGCCGGTGGCCTGGTTGCCGCGCTGGATGCCCTCGCAGTCGAACGGGGTCGCCGCCACCCCGACTACCAGCGCGCCGGCCCGCTTGGCCAAGTTCGCCAAAAACGGTGCGGCTCCGGTCCCGGTGCCGCCGCCCATCCCAGCAACGATAAAGACCAGGTCGGCGTCCTCGACGATCCCGGCTAGTTTATCGCTGTCGGACTCGACCGCAGCCCGCGCCAACGCCGAGTCGCCCCCAGTGCCGAGGCCACACGGGATCGCTTGGCCAAGCAGGAATGTCTGTGACTGGTGGCAACGGGAAAGGCTGCGATTGTCGGTATCGAGCGAGTGCGCCACGACGCCCTCCGGGGCGATCAAGGCCAAGGTTTCCACCAACTTCACGCCGGTCTCACCGAGACCGAGCAGTCGAATGGCCGGATTGGCGGCGGGTGGTTTATTGTCCGGTTTGCTCATCTGTTTTTCTCCTGCATCAACGGCCGAAAAGCGCGGCGACCTGCCGCCGGATCACGCGACCAAAACCGGCGCGCCTCGGTGTGGCCTGCGCCTGGAAGGCACCAAACTTGATCAGCCCAACCGGCGTGGCGAACTCCGGTTCGTCGAGCGCGTTCTTGACGCCGCTCACTGTGCTGGATCGGCCGATGGCCACCGGGAGGTTGAATACATCGCGGGCCAGTTTCGTGATGTTTGGGATGCGTGCCCCCCCGCCGCAAAGCACCACCCCGGCCCGGAGGTATTCGATCAATCCCGCTTGGCCAATGTCCTTAGCGATCAATTCGAAGGTTTCCTGAAGGCGCATCGACATGATTTTCTGCAAATGCCCGAGGTTGACCTGCCGACCAGGGATCAGGCTGTCGTCGGACAGGTCGATCGTCCTGTCCCGCGACGCCTCATCGATCAAGGCCGACCCGTGGTCGATCTTGATCTGCTCAGCCCGGGCCAGCGGCACCTTCAGCCCGTAGGCGAGGTCATTCGAAACATGGTCGCCACCGACCGCCAACGCGCCGGTGTGCTTGATGACACCGGCCGAGTAAACCGCGTACTCGGTGACGCCAGCGCCTAGATCGATGACCAGCGTGCCCAGTTCCTTCTGCTCGGTACCGAGGATGGCCAGCGAGGAGGCCAGGGCGGAGGAGGCGATGTCATCCACCTCCAGGTGCAGGCCGTTCACGAGGCGGATCGGGTTTTGTAGCCGGTTGTACCGCCCACTGACCACGTGCACATCGACCTCGATCTTGGCCCCGAGCATGCCTTCCGGGTTCAGCACGCCGTCCTGCCCGTCCACGCGGAAATGCTGCCGGATGACATGCACCACCGAGTGGTCGGTCGGCAGGTTGATCGCCTTGGCGTTCTTGATGACATCCTGAATGTCGTCGCCGGTGATCTCGCGGTCGGCCGAGACCACGGGATGGACGCCGGTATTGTTGAAGCCACGGACATGGCTGCCGGTGACGCCGAGGTACACCGAGCGAATCTCGACGTCGGCCACCTGCTCCGCCTCGACGATGGCGTTACGCAC
>CAYWMH010000308.1:0-3033 GCA_964459315.1 uncultured Verrucomicrobiota bacterium | reverse complement strand
ATCGCGCCGTCACGCAGGAGCAACGCGATGAACACGAGGCGGTTGCCTGCTACGACATGCGAACAGGCTCCCTGATCTGGCTTCACACCGATCCAGGGCACTACAAGACCGCCATCGCCGGCGAAGGGCCGCGCGCGACGCCGACGATTCACGATGGACAGGTCTACACGCTCGGTGCCAGCGGCACACTGAACTGCCTCGACCTAGCCACCGGCAAAACGAAATGGCAGCGCATCATCCCGGCCGACGCCGGATTGAAACTCGACGCTCCCGTCGACCAAAGCGGCCTGTCGGCGAATCGAAACAAATCGAAAGAGTGGGGCTACGCCAGTTCCCCGTTGATCGTGAACGAGCGCGTTGTCGTCAGTGCAGGCGGGGAGGATGGACGCTCACTCCTCGCCTACGACACGGCCAGCGGCGAACTGGCCTGGTCCGGGGGCGACAGCCGCGCCGGTTACAGTTCCGCGCGCTTGGCCAAACTGCACGGTGAAAGCCAGATCCTCATCTTCAACCAGGACGGCTTGGCCGCCCACGCGCCCGGCGACGGCTCGGTTCAGTGGGAATTTGAATGGGACGTCGGCTTCCCGCACGTGTCGATGCCGGTCACCCTCCCGGGCAACCGAATCCTGGTCAGCCTCGGCTACGGCCAAGGCAGCAAACTGCTCCAGATCGATACTGATGACGGCCGTTTTTCAGCGAATAAGCTGTGGGAATCGATCCGGATGAAGGCCAAATTCACCAATCTCGTTTTTCACAACGGCCATTTTTACGGGCTGGATGACGGGATGTTCGCATGCATCGACGCCGAGCGCGGCCGCCGCAAGTGGAAGGACGGCCGCTACGGGCACGGGCAAATCCTGCTTCGTGGCGGACATATTCTCGTCATGGCCGAAAACGGTGACGTTGTCCTGCTCGAGGCCAACCCCGAACGGCACGTCGAGTTGACTCGGTTCGTCGCGCTGGACGGTAAGACGTGGAACCCTCCGGCACTCGCGAATGACTACCTGCTTGTGCGCAACCACCGCGAGGCTGCCTGCTACCGACTGCCACTGGCCAAGGCTCCCGAATCCGCCGCGCAATGAAGGGAGACTACGTCCGACGAAAGGAGCGCTGGGCAAAAAAAATGTCCGGCAAGGAGAATCCGTTCCACCCCCGCGCAGGCCGTCTTCCGCCCGGTCAACATGAGGTCAGCAATTTCCCCGTCCTCGACCTAGGCGTTCATCCGGAGATTCCGCTCGGCGAATGGACGCTCAAGATACACGGCGAGGTGGAAAACCCGGTCACGCTCGACTGGGAACAGTTCATTACGCAGCCGCAGTTTAGCGACGTGAGCGACTTTCACTGCGTCACGACCTGGAGCCAGTTCGACATGGAGTTTTCCGGCGTCGCGTTCTTCACGCTGGCCGAACTCGTGCGGCCGAAGCCAAGCGCCACGCACCTCTTTTTCACCGGCTACGACGACTACACGACAAACACCCCGCTCGACGCCTGCATGGATGACGACGTGATGATCGCCCACTCATGGAACGGGCAACCGTTGACCCTCGAACACGGCGGCCCGGCGCGCATGATCATCCCCAAGCTCTATGCGTGGAAGGGGGCGAAGTTTATCCGGGAAATCAACTTCCGCGACCACGACGAGCTGGGGTTTTGGGAACAGCGCGGCTACTCGAACAGCGCCGACCCGTTCACCGAGGATCGCTTTGCCTGAACTTGGCCAAGCGCTGGGTCAGGCAAAAATGCCGTCGATGATCTTCGGCGTCTCCTCGGGGCCAATGAGGCGTTGATCCAGCCCCTGATAACGGTAACTGAACGTGAACGGATCAATCCCGAGCAGATGCAGAATGGTCGCCTGCAAGTCATGCACGTGCACTGGATCCTTGGCCACAGTGTAGCCCAGTTCGTCTGTCTCACCGTAGGTGGTGCCGTGCCGCAGTCCGCCGCCGGCCATCCAGACGGTGAAGCAGTCCGGATGATGATCGCGGCCGAGAAACTTCGAGCCGTTGCGCTCCTCGTTCATCGCGGTGCGGCCGAATTCTCCGCCCCCAACCACGAGTGTCTCGTCCAGCAGCCCCCGCAGCTTGAGATCCCACAACAGCGCCGTGACCGACTTGTCATTGGAGACGCATTTCCTCGGCAGTTCCTTGACGAGATCGTTGCTGGCGCCGGTGCCGTGGAAGTCCCAGCCCCAGTCAAACAACTGCACGTAGCGCACCCCCTGCTCCACCAACCGGCGGGCGAGCAGGCAGTTGTTGGCGAAGGAGGCCTTGCCGGGCTGCGCGCCGTATTGCTCCAGCGTGGCCGGCGTTTCGCGGCCGATGTCCATCACCTCCGGCACGCTGATCTGCATACGGTACGCCAGTTCGAACTGGTTGATGCGCGTCAACGTCTCCGGATCGCCGATCTCGCGGTACTCCTGCTCGTTGAGTTTTCGGAGCGCGTCGAGACTCCGGCGCCGCACGTCGCGGCTCATCCCTTTCGGGTTTGATACGTACAGGATCGGGTCGCCGGTGCTACGGCATTGCACGCCCTGAAAGACCGACGGCAGATAGCCGCTTCCCCACAGGCTCTTGCCGCCGGACGGGTCGGTTCCGCTGGAGATCAGGACCACGAAGCCGGGCAGGTTCGCGTTCTCGGAGCCAAGCCCGTAGGTGATCCACGATCCCATCGAGGCCGCTCCATTGCGGGGTGAACCGGTGTAGAGCAGCATCTGCGCGGGTGCGTGGTTGAATTGGTCGGTGTACATCGACTTCACGAAGGTGAGGTCATCCGCCATCGTCGGCAACGTGGGGTACATGTTGCTGATCCACTGCCCGTTCTGCCCGTGTTGCCTGAATGTGTGCGGCGAGCCGAGCAGCTTCGGATGCCCCTTGATAAACGGCAGTCGCCGTCCCTCGATAAACTCCTTCGGGCACGGCTTCATGTTCAGCTCGTTGAGCTTCGGTTTGTAGTCGAACAGATCCAGCTGCGGCGGCGAACCGGCCATGTGCAGATAGATTACATTCTTGACCTTGCCACCCGACTGCGGCACGC
>CAYWMH010000307.1:0-3048 GCA_964459315.1 uncultured Verrucomicrobiota bacterium | reverse complement strand
ACTGGCCGCCGTGAAGTGAACGGCGAACGACGGAAACTGGCCACGGCCGCGCGCCACTGGTGATCGTCAGAGCTGCCGATACTTCCCCATTGCCTCTCCTGTCGCCGGCTGGTTCGCCGCTGGACTCCGTAGCCCGGCCGCTCGCTCATTCAGCTACTTCACTTGAAACGGCACGAACAGGTTGGCCCGTCCGACGGCTTCGCGCGCCAGATCCGTATCGAAGACGCGAATGGGCGTATTGCCCGCCAGGTCCTCCAGCAACGGGCTGACTTGGATTCTGTAAACCCCCGGCGGCCAGGGCCGCGCGGGTCGAAACCGCCAGACGCGTTCTTGGTCGGCGACTTCGATCTTCCCCGTCACGCCGCGGCCGCGGTGGTCCACCACGCGGAGAAAGCGAAACAGCAGCGGGTGATCGAGCGGTTCCAGTAACCGCACTTCCAGGGGTGACTCGGGGTCGCGCGGCGAGCGAACTTGCCAACGCGAGGGGAGCGGTCGGGCGTGATCGGCTGGTCCGGCGGTAAACACTTTGACAAACGGCTGCGCCAAATGTTGCCCCGTGGCGTCGCGCAAACCGGCCCCCACTACGAGCCGGTACTTTTTTCCGGGCGAGAGCACGGGCCCAAAATCCTCCCGCAAATTGACTCCCTGCTTTACCCGCCCCGGGTGAATCCAGAGCGTCAACCGCTTCGCGTCCTTCGACCACAACTCGGTGCGCCGCCAAGGGTCGTGCACCGGCTCGCCATGCTGGTCGAGCAGTGCGAAGTGATCAAAGACTTCGCGTCCCTCACGCATCGGTTTGGAGAAGTGAATGTAGAACTTCAAGTGGTTGGCCGGCAGTCGGTCCGCGGTCGGATAGATGCGTTCGACTACAGGGGCCGCAGTGGGCGGCCGTGGAGGAGCCGTGTAGAGGACGGCACTCGACCGGCCGTCCGGGGCCACAGCGGCGTAGCGGTGCCCGTAGACCAGCGGCCGCCGCGGCGCAAAAACCAGCCAGCGGCCGGCGCGCTTGTATTTACCGAACAAAGGCGCAGCGGCGTCTCGCAAGCGAAAAACCAGCACCCGGCGCGCGTCCCGGGTGGAAATCGACTCGCCCTCCGCGAACCGAGCTTGCTCGGTTGGCGACAACAAACGGCGCACTTCAACGCGCAGACCGGTTTCGTCCACCGCGCGAACGGTCATTTCCGCTGGGTCGGCGGCTGACAGACAGCACGCTAGCAAGAGTGCAGCCATGGTTACGGCAGAGCCAGCGGTTCGAACACGGATCCCTGTTTCGTCTCGCGGACGACCAGCGCGTGCGCGGGGCCCAGACGATCCATCAATTTGACGCCGTGATAGGCTTCGACCATCTCAATGCGAGGCGTAGCGGGTTGGTCGCCCTTCAATCGCCGTACCGCCTTTTCGTTGGTCGCCTTGTCGCCGACCAGCAGGCTTTGCTCAAACTTGACCGTCCAATAAGGGCTCGGACCGAACGGCCGTCGTTTGTGGTGAAACCGAAAGGTGCTCGCCAGTACATAAGGCTTTCCGTTCTTCTCGTAGACGAACATGTCGAGCGGCCGATTGCCGGAACCGAGCTCGATCATGCTGATGCCTTTCACCTCGGCCCCCGGCTGCAGCGCGTCAATAGGATACTTCACGACTGGCGTGCAGCTGAATGCGCCGACGACGTATGTCTTACCGTCTTCCTTCAGAGGAATCACTACGCTCATCGGCGCCTTGGTCTCCCAGCGGCCGTGCGCAACGTGATAGGTTTCCGCGGAAAATGACGATGTCTTCTGCGCGTGGCTGAGCGGCGCCGCGATGCTGAAGATCTTGGAGGCGAACTCCTCGTTGCTCCGCCCGGCGGCGACGATTTGCGAGTCGGCCCAGGCGACGTCGGTCACTGCGGTCACCTTGGCGTCGCCGGCTTTCAATTGCACGGCGGCGAATTCGACGTTCTCCAGCTCCAACTCGCCCACTTCCCCCGCTCCGTCGACGGTCAGAATAGCCAGTGACTTGTCGTCCTGACGCCGCACGGCGAAGTAGGCCACGCCGGAGGCGGGATTGACGGCCATATCGATGATCGAGATTCCCTCGGCCTTCGCGCCCAGGGGAGCGGCGAGCCGGGCTTCGATGTTGGTGATCGCCCGTTTCAGCTGCGGCTGTTTCTGCGTATCGCCGGTCTTGATGGCGACGACTTGAGCGCCGGCCCCGTCGCCCACCAGTAGTACTCCCTGGGGAGCAAACGTGATGACGTTGATCGATTTCAGATGAGGTGAACCGGTGACCGACTTCTCGATCACATCCTCCGCCCGGGTAACGGGCGTCATCGTAAAGAGGGCGGCGAGCGTTATCGCAACGAATGAGCGGGCCATGACGCGGCTCCTTGCAAGTCAATGTTGATGTGTTGACAACAGTGCGATCATCGTACCCGCCCAACCCCTCGACCGCCACCGTTTTCGCCCGTCAAGCGGGGGCCCTCCCTGAATGGGCCGCGAGGAGTTGTTGCTCTCAATCAGTAAAACGAGATCCTGGCCCTTTGAAAGCTCGCAAGGCTTTGGCTGCATCGGGCGCCGATTTGACAGATTGCGCGAATCACCGCCGGCGAGGCGTTTTGTTTGTCGGTGGGTGTTTCGCCGTTTAGTTTTCCTGCAAGTGGAAAGCAAGCGTTGTTGCTGGAACGCGACAATTTCAACCGGAAAGCTACATGTATCGTCGCCAGGCTATCAGCTATTATTCCGGGGCATGTGATATGCTATGTTCCAGTTGTACTCGCCGATTCGACTCAGTAGGTCAGGCCAGGAAGATGCAGTTTCACCGCCAGATGTACTGTCGCCAGTTGTTCCTGGAATCACCGGAGGCGCGGCGGGACTGGACTTCTTTACCTGGTTCTGTTGGACAAGAGGGTCCGGCCTGGTGATTACACACGTGGCGCGATTGACGCCCGACTAATGCACGCCCATTCCTGCCTGCTGGATCGATAGAAATTGACTGCAGGTCGGAGCCGATTTGGAATTAAAGCCCGCATCCACCGGGGCTCGGGAGACAAGGCATGAAATTACAACACCCTTC
>CAYWMH010000306.1:2590-3064 GCA_964459315.1 uncultured Verrucomicrobiota bacterium | reverse complement strand
GAGGAGTTCGCCCCGTGGATGCTTGGCCCAACCCTGTAGCTCGATGGAGATCGTCAACCTTGACCAAGCGGAGCCGTTCCGAACCAAGGACGGCTCGGAGATTCGGGAGTTGCTGGCGCACCGGAATTCCGCCATTCGCAACCAAAGCCTGGCCGAGGCGCGCATCCCGGTCGGCGGCGCCACAATGGAGCATTATCACCCTCGGGCGGAGGAGATTTACTACATCACTCACGGCACGGGGCGGATGAAGCTTGGCCACGAGGAGCGCGATGTTCGGCCCGGGGATGCCATCGCGATTCCGCCTGGCCAAGCCCACAAGCTTTGGAACATTGGCGACGAGCCGTTGCGCCTGCTCTGCTGTTGCGCGCCGGGCTATGAGCACGACGACACCGTCCTTACCGAGGCGTTCGAAGCTTGAAAGATTGCACCAGCTGGGTTTTAGCCGCACAGTGCGGTTGGCCAAGGCCAAGGTGA
>CAYWMH010000306.1:0-2580 GCA_964459315.1 uncultured Verrucomicrobiota bacterium | reverse complement strand
GCCGTTCTGCGGTTGGTGTGCCGAGGCAATGGAGTGGCTCGACCGAAACCGAATCAAATACAACACGGTTGACGTGATCTCCGACTCTGCCGCTTGGGACGAAATGGTTCGAATGAGCGGCCAAACATGTGCCCCGGTGATCGAGGTCGACGGAGAGATGTTGGCCGATTTCGGGGCCTCCGAACTGGCCCGGTTTTGGGAGAAACTTGGTTGACATTCCAGCAAGGCATGCCCGATACGATCCCTCTTCAACTGCGCAAACGCATTCCTGAGTGGCTTCGGCTGAAGCTACCGACCAGCAGCGCCTTCACGCGGACGCGCAGTTTGCTGGAGGAGTTGAACTTGCACACGGTTTGCGAGAGCGCCTAGTGTCCGAACCATTGGGAATGCTGGAGCAAGGGCACGGCGACATTCATGCTTGCCGGCGACCGATGCACGCGTGCCTGTGGCTTTTGTGCAGTGAACACCGCCAAGCCGCTGCCGCTCGAGGGCGACGAGCCGGAGCGCGTCGCCGAGGCGACATTCCGGATGAAGTTAGGGCACGTCGTGATTACTGCCGTGGCCCGCGACGACCTCGCCGACGGGGGTGCAGGGCATTTTCATGCCACGATCAAGGCTGTTCGCAGGCGCAATCCCGGTATCGTTATCGAGGTGCTTGTGCCGGATTTTCTCGAAAAAGATGATGCGCTGCAAAGTGTGCTTGATGCCAAGCCGGAGATTTTTAACCATAACCTCGAGACTGTGCGCCGACTGACACCGTCCGTGCGTTCTCGTGCCCTTTACGACCGGTCGCTCGCGGTGTTGCGCAAGGCCAGCGAGCTTGGCGGCGGCACTGTTTACACCAAGTCCGGCCTGATGCTCGGCCTCGGCGAGACGGAGGAGGAATTGATCGAGGCGATGGCGGACCTGCGCTTGGCCAAGTGCGACATTCTGACGCTTGGCCAATATCTGCAGCCGAGTCCCTGCCATCTGCCGGTTGCGGAGTATGTGACGCCGGCCAAGTTCGACGAGTACGGGGCCAAGGCGCGGGAGATGGGTTTCCGGCACGTGGCCAGCGGGCCGATGGTGCGCAGCTCGTACCATGCGGACGAGTTTCAGTTGCCGCCCGAGGCATGAGTTTTTTCGATGGCGCGCAGTAAATCCTTTGCAAGTCCGCGCGCCGATTTCACACTCGCCGCAGTCGTGTTGACGAAGACGCCATGGGTGCTCCCGGTTATCGCGGCGTGTCTTATGGCCGCCAAGCCAGGCCGCGGGCTTGGTCAGGAGGGCGCCAGCACGGGCCGGTTCCGCATCGCTGAAAAATCGGCTGACGGCGAACGCATTTCCATTCTCACCGGCGCCGAGGCAGTGTTTCAAGCCGACGGCACGATGGCCTTGACCGATCCGCGACTGGTCACAGTCACGGCCGACGGGAAAACCAACCTCGTGTTTAGCGCCAGCGACTGCCTTTACGATCAGGACAAAAAAACGATCCGCTCGCCCGGCGCACTTACGCTTGCCACGGGCGACGGCCAGATGCAACTCAAGGGAGTCGGCTTTTCCGGCAACCTGGCCGGGCCGACCTTGTCCGTGTTGAGCCACGTTGAGGCCAAGCTCGACAAACAATTCAGCCGCCGTCCGCTTGGCCAAGCGCAAACAAAGAATGAGCCCGGCGCCGCCTCAGAGCCGCTTCGGATCACGTCCGACCAGTTCGATCTCGAGCCGGGCTGGGCGGTTTTTCGCGGGACGGTGTTGGTGAAGGATGTCGATGGTAGACTAGGCAGCGACTCGATTGCGGTTCGCATGAGAGAGGACGACTGGGAAGTGAAAACGATCCGAGCGGTTGGCAGCGTGGTGTTGCAGGCTGAGCAAATCAAAACCACCAGCGAGCAGGCTAACTACGACTTGGTCGCTGGATTGATCGTGCTAAAGGGCAATCCAAGCTGGACGATGGGTGAGCGTTCCGGCCGTGCCAACCTGCTGATGATCCACCGCGAATCGCAATCCGTGAACGCGGAGGGGGAAGTTGCCATGAAGCTCCCGGCGGATTCCACGGGAGAAGGTGAACTGCTGGACTTTACTGCGTCAGGAGAAGGGACGGTTGATGGCCTCCCGCTTGAGATTCGATCCAACGTTTTTTTGTTCCAGTCCGCGACCCCGGGTAAAACCGGTTTTGCCCGGTACATTGGAGCGGTTCGGCTGGCCCGCGGCGAAGGCCGGATGCGGTGCAGTTTCCTGAACGTCCGCTTGGCCAAGGGCACCGGCGGAGTCGTGGAATCGGTCAACGCCGCCGTTGGCATCCGGCTGGAGCAGGGGGAGGATCAGCTCACGGCACAGACGGCCGCTTACGACGTGGCGCAGGACACGATTCAGTTTCGGGGCGAACCAAGGTGGAACTGGGGTACGCAACGCGGCCAGGCGCGCTTGGTTGAGTTGTCCCCGGCCGATGGCGTGTTTCGCGCTAGCGGAAAAGTGGGGATGCAGTTGCCCCGCCCCGAGGGAGACGGGCGGTTCCTGTTGCCCGCCGAGAGCGGCCTGGCGGCGAAGCCGGAACCGGTCAGCAAGCCGTTTAGGGTGGTCTGCGATTCGTTCGAGTATCGG
>CAYWMH010000305.1:0-3072 GCA_964459315.1 uncultured Verrucomicrobiota bacterium | reverse complement strand
CCCCGAACAACAACCGGCCGAAGTGCGCCGCATGCGCCACTTGATCGCTGGCTTCATGTTGTATCGCCGACAAGATCCATAACGCTGACAGCCCCACGGTTCCCCAAAAAAGCCAGTTCCATTTCATCCGGATCGGCAGTACAAAAAACGCAAGAAAGTAGACATCCTGATTCGGATGACGCCGGGCCACGGCACCAATGATCCCCATCACCGCCCCGCTGGCCCCGATGCTCGGGCCGGCGAACAACCCTGGCGACAACAGCCCCAGCCCAAACTGCACGAACGCCCCGGCGATGCCGCTGGCGAGATAAAGGGCAATCATCTCCCGTCGGCCAATCTCACGCTCAAGCCATCGACCCAGAAAAAACAGCATGAGCATGTTGATGAACAAGTGCCACGTGTTGCCATGCAAAAACTGGTACGTGATCAATTGAACCGGAGTCAGCCAACTCAACACGGACGTGTCCAAGATGCCCCAAGCAAAAATGCCTTCGTAATTCGGATCGAATAGCAGTTGGAGGATGAACACCACGACGTTGATCGTCAGCAGGATGGCCCACCCGGACCACGGCTGCTGCATCGACGGCGCGCGGAACCGCGGTTCCTCCGGACTCATGTATGGACGATCGTCAAGCATCGACAAGCGCCAGCTTAACACGCGCCCCCTCCCCGGCCAATCATATCACTTGGCCGAGGCGGCGGATGCCTTTTTGGATGTCGGTCTCGGTCGCGGCGCCGAAGCTCAGGCGCATCTCGTGGCCAGGCTTGGGCCGCGTCGGGTCGTCGGCGTAACAGAGGCCACCCGGCACGTAGAGCACCTTGCGATTGAGCACCTTCCTGAAGAAGCGCGACCTCATCCCGGTGTTCACCTTGCGCGGCAGCGCGGCCCAGACGTTCAGGCCACCCTCCGTTTGCTCCCATCGCACCGCCTCCGGGAAATGCGCCCGCATCGCGTCGGTCATCGCCTTGGCCTTGGCGCGGTACCGGCGTTGCACCTTGGCCAGGTTTTTCTCGTAAAGGCGGGACTCCAGCGCGCGAACGACGAGCTGCTGGGCGAGGTGCCCCGTCCCAAAATCGTGGTTGCCCTTGATCCGCAGCACCGGCGCGAGCAGGGCCTCCGGCAATACGCCGAAACCCACCCGCACGCCGGTTGCGAACGGCTTGCTGTATGTGCCGGAGTAAATGACCCGGTCCGCCGCGCCCCGGTTGGCCAACACGGAGGGTGCCGGCGTGGCAGCGAACCCCAGTTCGCGGTAGGCGGCGTCCTCCATCAGGTAAATCGGATGACCCGCCGCGCGCTCGTAGCGGCGCAGCAACTCCAGTGCGCCCGTCTTCACTTGGCGACTGGTCGAGCGACCGGTCGGGTTTTGGTAATACGAAACGAGGTACAGCATTTTCACGCGTTTCAAGTCGCCGGAGCGCCGGAGCGACTCGAGAACCTGCTCGAGATGCCCAAGGTCGATGCCGTCGCGGTTCATCCGCACGCCCCGCCCGTCGACGCCCCGGCTCTGCATGATGCCGAGGTAAACGAAATAAGTCGGATCCTCCACCAGCACAATGTCGTCCGGGTCGCAAAGCGCCTCGGTGGCCATGTACAGGAATTGCTGCGAGCCGTGGGTGATGACCGTGCGCCTGGCCTCGTAGCTCGCCGCCTGGCCACGGGGGTTGCCGTCGAGTTGCCGGATGCGCCGGGCCGTCAGTTTGCGCAGCGTGTCATCGCCCGCAGTCGAGCCGTACTGGAGTGCCGCTTGGCCAAGCGCAGCGTCGCCGAGCAACTCGTTGAGCAGGCGTCGGCTTCCGGCCACCGGCAGCGTCGGGTTGTCGGTAAACCCGGCCGCGAGCGAGATCAGCTTGGGCCGCTCGAGCTTGAGGCCCATCAGCCACGAGATCGGCGGCTCCTTCGTGCGCCGCCCCATCGCCGAGAGTGCGCTTGGTTTGGAATCGTTGCCGGCCATCCAACGGGAAAAGGTTGCCAACGCCCGGCTTATTGCCAGGCGATTTCGCCGGCAACGATCGTCATGGCGTTGCGGCCCTTGAGCGTCCAGTCGTAAAACGGGTTGTTGACCGACTTGCTCGCGGTCTCCTCGCGGCGGAACTCCCACTCGGCGTCGGGGTCGAACACCGTCACGTCCGCCACGGCGCCGACGCCCAGCGTGCCGCGGTCGAGTTGGATCAGCCTTGCCGGCGCGACGGTCAACCGCTCGATTACGTCGCTGAGCGGCATGCGACCACTGTGGTAAAGCTGCATAAGCGACACCGCCAGTTCGTTCTCGAGGCCGGTGATGCCGAACGGAGCGTTGGCGAACTCGACCTCCTTCTCGTAGTCGCAATGCGGCGCATGGTCGCTAGAGATGATCTCCAGCGTGCCGTCGGCGACGCCCTCGATCACCGCCTCGCGGTCGGCGGCGGAACGCAGCGGCGGGTTCATCTTGAAGTTCGTGTCGTACTCCGGCCAGGCCGGTCGGTCGCCACTGCCCGCAAAAAACACGCCCTTGCCGTCCTCAGGCCAAAATTTGTCGCTGCCGGCGATCGCCGAGTCGGTTAGCGTGAAATGATGCGGGCAGGCCTCGCCGGAGACCGGGACGCCGCGCGACCTGGCCTCGCGGATGAGCCGCACGCTCCCGGCGGCGGTCATGTGCTGGCAATGGACATGCGTGCCTGTTTTTTCCGCGAGCAGAATGTTGCGCGCGACGATCATCTCCTCGCCCGCACTGGGCCAGCCCGGCAGGCCAAGCGTGTTGTTCCAGTACCCCTCGTGCATCACGCCGGCACCGACCAGCGAATAGTCCTGGCAATGATCCATCACCGGCAGGCCAAACATGCTCGCGTACTCCATCGCACGGCGCATCAGGTCGTTGTCCTGCACGCAATGGCCGTCGTCGGTGATGGCGACCACGCCGGCGTTCTTGAGTGAGCCGATCGGCGCGAGTTCCTCCCCGGCGATGTCTCGCGTGAGCGCGCCGGTGGAGGCGGCGGGCAAGAGAGGGAGGAGCGACTCGGAGGTGTCGGACTCGGCGAGCCGGGGCAAGCGCGCGGAGAGACCGAGTAGGAAGCGGGCGAGAAAGGGCAAGG
>CAYWMH010000304.1:0-3076 GCA_964459315.1 uncultured Verrucomicrobiota bacterium | reverse complement strand
GCCGCTTGACGTGGAGATGGAGTGCAGAGTTGGCTGCTTTGTAGCGCAGGCGGCCCTTCAGGCGGGCGTAAGGCTCCTGCCAGACAGGAACTGGTCTGCGAGCCACTTGAGGCCGCCTGGCAGCCGCGCTTGGCCAAATTCAAAAAACGCCGCAGTGAATTTTTGCTCTACGACTGACCGTTCAGTTGCTGAAACTGAACGAGTAGAGCTTGGCCTTGACGAACTCGAACTTCAGTCGAACCGAAGTGCCTTCGGCTGTTGGCAGCTGGAAATTCCCGTCCCAATTCACGATTGTATCGGAGCCGGTGTGGGTGATCGCCTGGCTTGTGGCGAGTTGTTTTCCCTCCGTATCCAGCGCAGTCGCCTTTAGCCAACCGCCGTTTTTAACGTTTGCCGTTACACGGAGTTGGATGCCGGCGGGATCGATCGGAGCCGTCGTGACAACGGCGCGCTTGGTTGTGTCTTCAGGCTCAAAGCCTGCCCAGCCGTCCGGGCGCAGCGTTGCGAGTGCGAGACCGGATTTTCGCCAGTCAAAAAAATACCAGTTACTCGCGCCGTAAAAAATCTGCACCTCGTTTTCACGAATCACCGGCTGGGACGGAAACATCGCGCCCCAATCGTACGGCATTGTCCCGTATTTTTTTACTTTCGCCGGTGTGTTCGCGATCAGCGGTGTGCCGGGCATAATGCGGTGCCACGTGTACGAGTCGGGGCTCCACGCCAGCTCGATCTGCTGTCGCACTCCCTCCATCGATTTGACCGAGGGATAATCCATCACCCCAAGCAGCCCGAGGAAGACGCCGCCCGCGCGAAAGATCACCATGTCGTGCATCTGATTTTTCGGCGAGCCCTCGATGATTAATTCCGAGCGCGTCCACTTGAGGCCATCCGCACTTTCAGTCCGGGCAATCTTGCGGTTGCCGACGACCGGGAAGCGGTCGTAGTGTCGAACGATTCCAACGTACTTTTGCAGTTCAGGCGACCAGACCATGTTCGCGTGACAGTCGCTCTGGATGGCGATCTCCGGGCAGCGAATCTCCGGTCCCCAGTTCAGTCCGTCGGGCGAAAACCGGATTAGCTGCATGTAACCGACCTGCGCTGCATAGAACGCCTTGTAACGCCGCGCCGGGTTTTTCTCGTGCGGATCCTTGTACACGCCGGCTCCGGACGGGCCGCGCACGACGATGTTATTGCGCTTGTTGCACCCGAACTCGACCAAACCAAGCTCCGGTTTTTCCCAATGAACACCGTCCTTCGACGTGGTATAAAGGATCGCTTCGTCACGCTTGTTCGGCTTGGCTGACATGTAGTGGGTAGACGTCGGGTTGCGCTTGGCCGGAGGTGTTTTGGTCGTCCGCTCATCGATGATGAACGGGCAATACCAGCATTTGTAGAGTTGTTCCTCCGCATCAAAAATGACATTCGGATACATGTTGTCGTAGCGCGGTTCCCACGGTTTGTCGGCGACGAACAACGGGTTGGCCGGGTGTTTTTTTACCGAACCAAGCGCGAGTTTGGCGTTGGTTGAGGAGTCAACGATACGCGAGTCCAGCAGCAAAAAACGATCACGCGACATCGCTTTGGCTTCCGCGTTCGCAGCGCCCGCCAAGGCCCCGTAGACGATCGGTTTCAGCGCTTGGCCAAGCTCGATCATCGGCATCTGCTGCGTGAGCGTGATGACCACGAGTCCATCCTTCGGCGACAGCCAGTATTCGGTACCGGCACCGCCAAGCCACTCGTATTCACCCACCGACGACGGGGTACTGTCGATTTTCCGGGTGCGCACGGCGAAGCCCAGGCCAAAGCCGCGTCCCTCCGGTCTCCGGTCGATTTCCCCCACGCCTTCGGGGAGCTGATCCCGAATCATCGCATCCACGGTTTCCTTTTTCAAAAACCGTTTCCCATCCAATTCCCCATTGTTCGAGAGCATTAGGCAGAACCGCATGTAGTCGGTTGCTGTGGACACAAGGCCACCCCCTGCTGAAAGAAACCTGGGCAGCTTGTCGAATGTGTACGCGCCTCTCGTGCCTGGTTGCGGTGCGGCCACCACCTGTAGGTTCCGTCCGTAAACTTCCGCCATCCGGTGCCGTTTTTCTTCCGGCACAAAAAACGCCGTGTCGACCATGCCGAGTGGCTTGCAGACTTTTTCCGCGATGCAGACATCGAGCGTTTGGCCTGACGCCACCTCGATCACCCGCGCCAACACCTCCGTGCCAAAACTGTAGTGCCAGTCCGTGCCGGGTTGATACCGAAGCGGCACGGCGTCGAGCCGGTTCATCATCTCCTCGAGCGTGCTTTCGTGCAGAGCCGGCAGTCCGGCACGGCGAAACGCGCTGTCTACCGTTACATTGTTAGAAAAACCGGCCGTGTGTCGCAACAAGTCGCGCACCGTCATCTGACGGAATTGGAACTTGCCTTGAAATTTCATTCGGCTGGCAGCCGGGATGTACTTGGCAACCGGGTCATCCAGTCCGAGTTTGCCCTCCTCCGCCAACACCATCGCCGCCACGCTGGCAATCGCCTTTGTCATCGAGTAAATGCGAAACAACGTGTCCTTCCGCATCGGTTTTTCGGCAGCTATGTCCTGCATTCCCTGGGCGGAAAAGTGGACGACCTTGCCGCTCTTCGCCACGATCGTCACCGCCCCGGCTAGGCGGCGCTCGTCGATGTAACGCTGCACGAAGGGTTCAATCTTCGAAATCCCCCCAGCCGACAAGCCCACCTCCCGGGGCTCCGCAGTCGGCAGCGCTTGGCCAAGCGCAGTCGAATCAAAAACAAAGACGATTGCGAACAATGCACTGAAAACGGAATTCACGGTGAAGCGAACTTCCTCCGATAACTTGTATGGAGCAAGTAGTTTTGTTTCACCCGCTCGGGGTGGTGAAGCTGGCTACTTGGCCAAGCGGGTTTCCTTTTTGCGGAGGACTTTCTCCTGTCGGTTGGTTTCGGCGCGGAGGAGGGCTTCCGGAAGTATCCTAGGCGCGCACTGGCGGCCACACTGCCAAAGAAGTATCGGATGTTTTGGCCGGTGCTGCTCGACCGACCGGATTACGAACTGATGGCAGAGAGCGGTTGA
>CAYWMH010000303.1:0-3096 GCA_964459315.1 uncultured Verrucomicrobiota bacterium | reverse complement strand
CCATGACATCGCCGTTGGCCACCACGCGAACGTAAAGTTTTTGGCCTTCTTCCGCCTTGAACGCCGGCGAACTCAGCACGCCAGCGTGCTTATCTGACAGGAGATGTGAGTACACGCCGGCCGGCAGGATTGCGTCGATCACACGATCGCCGCTTGACAGCACACGAAACGCCCCAGGCTCAGCCACCGTACCGTCAAGGCCGTTGCCATCGAGCACCCACGGGCCAAGCGAGGCTGCGTCCAGGCCAAACTGCCCGCGCTGCGCGTAGCCGCGCTCGCGCTGGGCCTCGAGCGATTCTTTGCTCTTGGCGAATTCCCCAACCAATTGTCGCCATGTTTTGCCGAATTCCTCACCCTTGGCCAAACGCAGCTTGTGCCAGGCGTGAAGCGGATTCTTGTTGTCCTTCGCGCCGTCGATGAGTTCTTTCCAGCGTCCGCTTGGCTCGGCCAGTTTCGCCGCGATGTCCCCAACCTCCTTCAGCCATTGATCCGCAAAAGCCTGACGAATCTGGGGTTTGAGCTTGGCCAGTGTGGTCTTGTTTTTCTCGCGGCGCTCGGGCGTGTTCACGTCAATCGTCGCTGGCCGGCTGCTCGTCATGATGCTGTAAAATGCGTGGTAATCCTTCTGGCTGATCGCATCAAACTTGTGGTTGTGGCAGCGGGCACACGTCACGGTCAACCCAAGGAACGCCTTGCTGACCATATCGATCTGGTTCTCCGTCGTCCGCACCAGTTCGTCGAGCGCATCGGTGGGCGCGAAGCCTTGCAGCACGAACCGATAATGCGCCGGGCCGATGGCCGACTCGTTCAACCCCAGTGCCTCGTTCAGTCGCGGCCGCTCCAGCAGGTCGCCTGCAATGTGCTCTCGCAGCAACTGGTCATACGGCACATCGGCGTTAAGGGCTCGGATGAGATAATTCCGGTATTGGTTCGCGAACGGAATGCCCGGATCCCCCTCGCTACCGAGAGCCTCGGCATCGCGCACCCAGTCCATCCAATGCCGCGCCCAACGCTCCCCAAAATGCGGTGATGATAACAACTCCTCCACCGCACCCTCTATCGCACCCTGCCGATCTGACGCCGCGGCTTTCATGAAGGCCGTTGTCTCCTCCGGCGTCGGGGGTAGACCGATGATCGAGAACGACAAACGGCGAATCAACGCCTCTGCCCCAGCATCCGCCGCAGGAGTCAACCCGGCACTCACCCAACCGGCTTGGATGAAACGATCAATATCCGACCGCGCCCAGTCGCCGCCCACCTTCGGCGTGGACGGAAGCCGGATCGGCTGAAAACTCCACCACTGCTTGCGCCGCTCACGAATCGTCTCCCACGAGGTGGCCTTGGCAATCTCCTCCTTGCTAGGCTTGTTCGCGCGTGGGTCCGGTGCTCCATCCGCCACCCACTTTTCGAAATCCGCGATCACCTCGGGCGAGAGCTTCGCCCCCCCCTTTGGCATCTTCATGTCAGGATCCTCGTGGCGGATCACCTGCAGCAGCAAGCTCTTCGCCCGAGCGCCATCACCGAGCAACGAACCGCTGTCCCCGCCCTCGAGCAGGCCGCCAGCCCAGTCTAGCGCCAGACCGCCCTTTTCCTTGCCGCTACTGTTGTGGCACTCGTAACAATGCTCCGCCAGAACCGGGCGAATGTTCCGCTCAAAAAATTCAATCTGCCCCGTCGACGGGGCCGCATCCACCCAAACGGTCACCCAGCCAAGCGACAACAACAGACGCGTAGGGAACTTAAGTATCACTGATAATTGAATGTTGATCTGCAAAACACCACGGTTGAATGAAAGCGTATCCGTCAAAAACTGTCCTGCCAGGTATAACGCGGATGACCGGCTCTATCTTCAGTTTATCGGCCGGACAATCTCCGCCCCGGAACGGATCAGCCTTTTTTGTATTTCGGGTTTTGAAACCGCAACGGATCCTCCTTGGGATCTTCCGGCGTGACACCGACAACTAGATCAAAACCAGCGGTCAATTCACCGGTCTTTGATCCCTTCAAAGGCTTGAATTCACTGATAAGCATGCTTCTCAATTTCGGATCCTTGATTGCGTTGATGGGGCCGTCCCCCTTCAACTTGGGATCGCCCTTCACGTAAAGCTGCGTTGTTAACACCCGATGCTTGCCCCGGATCACGGCAAAATGAATGTGCTGCGCCCGTCCTCCATATGGAGGCGGCTTGACGGTCCTGAAGTAATATTCGCCGGAACTTCCGGTGATGAACCTTCCGAAACCTTGGAAATTTTTGTCTCTCTTGGAACTGTTTCCAGTCTGCGAGTGGATATAGACACCCCGACTGTCCACCTGCCACAATTCCACAATGGCGTTCCTGATGGGGTCTCCTTTGGAATCGAGGATTTTTCCGCTGATATGGGTTACCTCGCCAACCGCCGGGGTTATGGAGTCGTTGATGCGCAGAAGGTCGTTGTCTGTGTCCAGCGGGAGATGGTCCGGATAGAGAGGGCCTTCGGTTTGCCGGGGTGTCAACGTGAGGGCCTCGGCGAAGGCACCCTTGACGGTCCAGAACGCTGTGGTTGCCAGGGCCGCCTGCTTCAGGAAACGGCGCCGGCCGATGATATTCAAGGTTTCCTTGTTACACAGCTTGTTCATTTGATCCGGTGGTTCGCCCAGAAGTGTACACCCTTAACCCGGTCGATCCAACCATTTCTTTGCACCAATTCCCCGGATGCAATGGCTGCCCAGAGTGCGGCGATAAGCTGATTGAAAAACAGGCGAATCCGCTGCCGAAATCGCACCCGGCACGGATCAGGTGGGTCTTATTCCACCCGCACCCGGAAAAACCGGAGCCGGACACCTGACGCGATCTCGGGCGTGAACCGGATCATGCCGCCGCTGCCCGGGGTTCGCTTGGTCAAGCGAGTGGTTAGTCACGCCACCAGTGATGCAAGGACTTTGCGGGTGCCCTTGAAAGTGCGACGGCCGTGCATGACGACGTAGTTGTCCACCAACGCGATATCGCCGTTTCGCCAAGGGATGTCGAATGTCACCTGGTCGGCGATGGCGCTGGCGGCGGCAATGTCTGCGGGGTCAAGCGGCGTGCCGTCGCCGAAGGTGACCGCCTTGGCCGGG
>CAYWMH010000302.1:0-3096 GCA_964459315.1 uncultured Verrucomicrobiota bacterium | reverse complement strand
GGGAGGAGGTGGCCGCGGAGGGCGGCGGTGGCGGCGAGCCAGGTCCAGAGGAGACCGCTGGCAAGGACGCCTGCGAGCATCCATCCAAGCGAGGCCCAAGGCATCTGGGCGCCCGGGGTGTTTAGGGAGGGCCAAACCGCCAGTAGCGCAGCGGCCACGCCTACTGCCAAGCCGAGCAGCAGCAACAGGCCGTGCTCGGTGCAGACCAGCCAGCGCAAGGAGCCCTTGCGGAAGCCTACGGCTTGCATCACTGCCAGTTCGCCGCGTCGTTCGAGCACATTGCGCAGCACTACCACGCCGAGGCCGAGGCTGCCCAGCAGTAGCGAAAGGCCGCCGAGGGCCTGAAAGATGGTGATGTAGGTGTTCTGCACTTGGCTGAAGCGCGCGAGGCGTTCGCGTGTGGTGATGGGGTCGAGGCCGTGGTTTTGCAGGCCTTCGTTGAGCATGGCGAGGGTGGCGGTGGCGTTGTCATCCTCGGGGCGGTCGAAAAGAAAGGCGCGGTAGCCACTGTTGGAGGGGAAGTGTCGGACAAGGGAGGCTTCCGAAATGATCACGTCCCCCTGCAGCATGGAGAAGGCGAGCATGCCAACGATCTTCAGCTTGATGGTATCTCCGCTCTCGGCGGGGTAGTCTAGCGTGTCGCCGAGCTTGACGTGCAGTGCCCACATGCCGGTGTTCTGGTCAACGATTGCGGGAACAATGCCTTCGCCGAAATCCTCGTTCAGCAGTTCCCATCCGGGGCGATCGTCAAGAGTAGTGGCAAAGGTGAAGCGGCCTTTCAGCTTGGCGGGATCGACGCCGAGCAGCCGCGGCTCGCGCGTCTGGTTCAAGTTCAGGCAGCTGGCATCGTCACCCTCGCGCACGCGCAACTGGACGACGGGGGCGGGCAGGGGCTGGGCGTAGTCTTCGAAGGGATAAGGTGCACGGCCGTCTTCTTTGTTCAAATCATGCAGGATGGCGAGGTCAGTTTCGGCGTAGTGAGTAAAGCCGCCGGTGCCGGAGGAACGCGCGCCGGCATTTTCGTTGGGGTTAATGCGGAAAGCGCCGACGGCGATGACCATGAATACGCCGCAAGCCAGCAGGCAGACACAGGCGAGGCTGCGTCCGCGCCGACGTGCGCCGCCACGGATACCGAGCGCGCCGAGGCTGGTCAGGGATTCGCCCGCCGCTGTACCCAATTGCAACAGCAGCGCCCGACAGAAGAAGAGGCCGCCGATTAGTAGCAGCGAGCCTGCGCCGAAGAAGCCGCCGGCCTTGGCCATGCCTTGCGCGCCGCCCATCGCTGCGCCGAGACCGAGTGAGCCCAGCAGGCAGACGAGGGCGATGAAGCAGCTTTGCCGACCACTGGCCACCGAACCACCCGCCAGTGCCTGGCCCGCGCCGGAGGCCAGCAGTTCCACTGCGCGCGCGCGGCGCAGGCGGCGGACTGTCAGCCAGATGGTGAATACCGCCACGGCAATGGCGATGACCGTCCCGAGGGCGATGGTCGCGGGCTCGTGGTGGTAGCGGAGCACGTCCTGCCCGCCGATGGCGCCGACCCACTGGCTGGAGAGGCCATGAACCATGGCTCGCGTGTAGCCCAGTCCGGCGGCAGCGCCGAGCACCGCGCCGAGCACCGCCAGTGCTGCGCCCTCAGTCAGTAGGAGGTTGCGGACTTGTCGTCCGGTGAAGCCGACAGCCAGCAGGGTGCCGACTTCGCCGGCGCGTTGTTCCACGCTGAAGACAAAAAGTAAGCCCATTAGTATCAATGCCGCGGCGACGAGGAAAAAGCTGAGGCCAAGAAACAACCCGCCGAAGTCGCTGGCGGAGTTGCCTTCGAGGGCGAAGCTGCGGACGTCGCGAAACTGGAGGCCGACGCTGGCGGGGTCGAAGTTGGCCCGAAGGGCGGCGGCGACCTTTTCACGCGCGCCTTCGCCACCGGGGAAGCGCACGGCGGTGGCCACGCCGTAACGGTTGCTCCACATAGCGGCGGCGTCCTCGGGGGAGATGAAGGCCTTGGGCGAGCCCTTGTGGGCTTCCCAGTATTCGTCATTCTCGCGGCGATGGGTGCGGAGCAGCTTGGGGTCGGGGCGAAAGCCGAGTTGGTCGAGTTCGCCGATGGACTCCAGTTCGCGCACGCCAGGGAAAGGAGGCATGACACCTTGGCCGCCACCGGGACCTTCGGTGGGCACGATGCCGACCACCTCAAAGGTCTTGTTGGCCTCGGTCAATTCGCGGTTGCGGCCGAGCTGAAACCACGTGAGGCGGATGGTGTCGCCGATTTTGGCGCCGAGGTAGTCGTTGGCCAACCACTCGTTGACGAGCATTTGGCCGGACTCCAGCGGTTGAGCTTGAGGCGCGGCGAGGCCCTTTCCGTCGGGAGGCGGCACGGCAGCAACGATAGAGTAGGGGACGACTTCATCGCCGAGATCGATGCGATTGACCATGTAGGCGAGGATGACTTGGCGGCCACCGGCGGCTTGCGCGGCGCGCTTCATGGGTTCGTCGAGAAACACGCGGTCGGTGACCAACTCGATCATTGGTGGGCCGGCCTTGTCCTCGACGGGCTGGAGTTTCAATTGGGCGTCGGCGAGTTGCCAGTGCTCGGCGAGTTGCTTGTTGGCGCGGTCCAACAGGCCGGCCGGCGCCTCACCTTGTCCGGCGGCAACCAGCAGAGTGTTGGCCAAGCCGGTCATCAGCGAGGGTTTGCGACGGCCTTGTTGTCCGGCCTTTTCCTGCAGGGCTTGAAGGGAGAGGAAGATATTATAAGGCGGGATAGGATCGGGGCGCAGGCTGAAGTCACCTAAGTTGGCGGCAGGCAGAATCTCTTTCACGCGCAGCGTCAGCTTGACGACGAGGTCGTCAAACTCGCCTTCCACGGCCAGTGGCACGTCGCGCGGCAGCAGGCTGGGCCTGGCAACGCGGACGGTGAACTTGGCACCGGGTTTCAACGCCAGTCGTTTGGCAAGGCTGTTGTTGATGAGGGCGTCGATGACGTCGCTGTCATCGTCGTCATCGGCCATTTGCAAACTAGGCGCGGTGCGGTCGGTCATAGCGATCTTCCAAAAACTGTCATTGACGCCCAGCAGTTGAACGCTGGGAGCGCGGCGCTTGTCG
>CAYWMH010000301.1:0-3101 GCA_964459315.1 uncultured Verrucomicrobiota bacterium | reverse complement strand
AGTTCCGGGGATGGAGGCCAATCGCACCCCGTCACAATTTGAACAAACGGACGCTCGAGGCGAATCCGCGGCCGTCACCGTGAATCGTTGCACTAACCAAACCTTCACCGTGATAGCGTGCAAATGTTGACAGGGGAGAGCGCGAAAGCGTTCAAAATGAGTTCAAAATGATTTGAAACTGTAAGTTTTGCGGCATTTCGTCGTTTGACATCGCCGGGGGAAAAAGGCAAATTGACCCCAAGAATTCGTTTATCATTGTGATGAAAACGAAATTATCTCCGAACTTCAACTGAATGATCAGTTTTGCCACGATGAAACGATGCGGTTTGTTGTCGTTTGGCCTGCTCTTGGGCTCACTTGGCCAAGGGCTTGCCCAGGTCGTCGTGGATAACTCATTCGGCACGGGCGGTGCGTTGGCCGGACCCAATTTCCAGATCCCCGACTCGCTGGGCAAGACGGTTGGCGGCAATCTGTTTCACAGTTTCACGGAGTTCAGCGTTCAAACCGGTGGCTCGGCGACCTTCACAGGGCCGGATACGATCGACAACATTCTCGGCCGCGTCACTGGCGAGAGCGTCTCGGAAATCAACGGCCTGATCAAATCGGACATCACTGGGGCCAACCTGTACCTGATGAATCCGAACGGCTTCTTGTTGGGCGAAAACGCGAAGGTCGATGTCGATGGGGCGTTCACAGTGTCGTCGCGCGACCGAATAAACCTCGGCAACGACGGGGTGTTCTTGGCTGCCGACCCCAATAAGAGCGTTTTCACCGCCTCGCCGCCGCAGGCGTTTGGCTTTCTCGGCGGAAACCCGGCTGGCAAGATCACATTCAACGGGACACGCCTGGTTACCGGGGGGCAGGTCAACATTGCCGGGGGCGAGGTGCTGCTGGACAAGGCACGGTTGCCCTCGGAGGCGACCGACGGCAATTCCGGGAACATCATCATCGAGTCCGACGCCGTGACAATCCGCGAAGGCCAACTGCGTTCGGAATCGACCAGCGGCGATTCCGGGAAGGTGATTATCAGTTCGAAGGGAACAGTGTTGATCGAGAATCCCAGCGCTACGCCGGACACCGGCGAGGGGCTCGATCGGGGGGAGTTCATCGACAACATACGCAACCGCGATGTTGCGTTTGGGGAGGAAACGGGCCTGTTAAGCCTGACTACTGGTGCGGGAAATACAGGTGGCATCACCATTGCCGCGCCGACGATCGATCTCAAGAGCGCCGGCCTGTTCTCGCTGACGCAACAGGATGTCGACGGCGCGCTTGGCCAAGCGGGCGGCATCAAGCTGCAGTCCGGCGTAACGCTGCTGGAGAACTCGCGCATACAGTTCGGTTCGGGGTTGTCCTCCGAGACAGCCGTAGGCGGCGATATTTTCGCCCAAAACGGGATGAGCATCACTGGGCAGAGCTACCTCTATTCTCGCGCTGGGCTCAAACTCACGGGAGGCGTGGCCATCGTCGGCGCGAGCCTGGTTGAGGCCGGTTCCTCGACGGTGCAACTCGGCGGCGGCATGAAGCTGGAAAACAACAGCGCCTGGAACTCGCCAGCCATCGGAATCCAGGCGGCGGCGCTCGAGGTGTTCAGGAGCAACATGCAGTATGAGACAGAGGCGACCCTCAAGTTGGGCGGCGACTTAAAGCTGGCACAAGGCAGCCTGCTCGCCGGGAACGTCCTGCTGCCCAGTACGCTGGAAATCTCGGGCCGCCACATGACGGTGGACGGCGGTTCACGGGTAAACAGCGGCCTTGGGACGAATATTTCCCTCGGCGGCGAATTCGGCCTACTCAACAGCAGCCAGGTGCAGGTCGGGATCGACCGCGAAAAAAATCCCGGCGCGGCCGTCAGTTTTCCGGAGGGGCAGCAGTTCGGTCATCTCATCCTTAAGGCGGGGCGAATTGCCATCGCCCCTGGGGAACAGGGCAGTCATTTCAAACTATTCACGCAGTATGGCGGGACCGTGTTGCTGGAGACCGGCGGCGTCATCACGATTGAGAGCAACGGCGAGGTGAATCTGACTGATTATGCCATCAACCCGGAGAGCAGAATGACGGTCAAGGCAGGTGGGATGCTGATCGACGCCGCAGGCCTGCGGGCGGATGAGATCGATGTCGATGTCGCTGGCCTCCTGCAAATCGGGAAGCCGAACGCTCCGTACTCCAGCGGCATCTTTGGCGGGCCGAAAGATCCGCGCCTCGTCGATGTCAGCGCCGGCAAGTTGCACATGTATGGCACAGGCGGGATCGTCCTACTCAAGGAGGGATACAACAATGTCTACGGCGGGGAGATCAAGGTTAAGGTGGAGGAGACGATCCTGATCGACAAAAATGCGATCAGCACGCGAGGCAGGACATCGAGAATTAACAACAACAACATCGCCGTTGGCTCCATCGACATCGATGCCGGCAACCTGGTTCTCCAGAACAACGCAAAGATCGAGATGAACTCGGGCGAGGTGCCGGAAGGGATTCCTCTCGGTGCGATGGACGTTGACGTGGCCAATCTTCTGCGAATCCAAAACTCCGCTGTTTCCGTGTCGGCAACAGGTGCCCACTCGACCCGGGCGGCTGTGTCGCTGAGGGCCAAGAATGTTGAGTTGACCGCCGCGGGGATCGAGCATGTAAACTATTTTTCGGAGGTGTACAACCAGGGCGACATTTACCTTCGGGACAAGCCGGAGCCGGTGCTCCTGTCCGGCTACGGCATGCTGGATATCACCGCTTCGGCGACGCTCATCGCGAAGGAGAACACCGTTATCTCGATGCAGAACGGGGCGGTGAAGCTGACCGCCGGCGGGATGATGCTCGACGGCACGACTGTCGAGGCGGAGACGCATTGGTTGCAGGATTCGCTTGGCCGCAACAGCGAATTGACGCTCGTGGCGGCGGGGCAGTTGCTGCTGCTCAACAGCCAGTTTGACATGGAAACCGTGTCCGCGGGCGGGCGTCAAACCTTCTCGGCGACGGCCCCAGTGGTTCAATTTAAGAACAGCAACCTGACTCTGTCGGACGAGGTTGCCGGGCAACCAGGGTCGGTCACGATTCTCGGCAGCCAGTCACTCCTGGTCGAGGGTTCCGAGATCAGCTCCATCGGC
>CAYWMH010000300.1:0-3104 GCA_964459315.1 uncultured Verrucomicrobiota bacterium | reverse complement strand
TTGCCTTGAACGACTCGAGCGTCGGCTGCTCGATTATGCAGGCGATGTTGCCGATGCCGGTGGCGCGATGAATCGCCTCGTTGAATTTGCGCACCGCCATCGCAGCGCAGCGGCTCGCCGCCGGGTGGGCGTTGAACACCACCGCGTTGCCGGCGGCAACGATGTTGACGATGTTGCCGGCCAGCGTCGGGATCGAGTGGGTCGACGGCGTCACCGCGCCGACGACGCCGAACGGCGTGAATTCCTCTAGCGTGATGCCGTGATCGCCGCTGCGCCCTTCCGGGTGCAGCCACTCGACACCCGGCACGCCACGAATGATCTGGAGCTTTTCGATCTTGTGGTCGAGCCGGCCGATCTTGGTTTCCTCAAGCTCGATCCGGCCCCACTCCTCTGCGTTGTCCTCGCATAGGCCCTTGACGATCTCGATGACCCGTCGGCGGGCCTCCACGCCCTGCTCCCGCAGTTGGCGAAACGCCCCGGCTGCAGCGTCGCACGCCTCGTCGGCGGTTTGGAACACGCCGAACTCCCGGCCCGACTGCGCGCCCTTGGCATTACATGAACAGGAGGCGTCATCCCCGGCCGGCTTGGCCAAGGGCGACTGGGTGACAACCGGCGTGCCGCCGCCCAGTCGGCCGAGCACGTCCTCGATCACCTCGCGGATCAAAGTTTCATTCACTGCGTTTGCCATGTCGTCTTTCTCGTTTTAACGGTTCGTGATTCCGCTTGGCCAAGCGCGGTCAGCCGCCACTTTCGTTCTTCGCGTCGTAGATCACCTGGCCAAGCGCATCGACGGAATCGACAATGCCGACCACCACCGCATCCACCGGGGCGCTCTTCATGTTGGGCGCCAACCGGGCGGAGCTGCCCTGGGTGAACATCACCAGTTCCCCCTGACCGGCACCGACCGAGTCGACCGCGACAATCGTGTTTTTTCCGGGGCGAAACTGGGCCGGATCGTTTTCATCAACCAACTGGGGCCGCATGAGCAGCAGCTTGCGACCGCTCATGCCGGCGTCCTTCTTGGTCGCCACCACCGACCCCTCTACTCGGGCAAGGAACATGCCGGTGCCTCCCTATTTCTTGGCCGGTTTAGGCAGCACATTGTCGACGTCGCTGTGCGGACGGGCAATCACGTGCACGCTTGCCAGTTCGCCGCCGATGGCCTTGATGGCCTCTGCCCCGGCGTCGGTGGCCGCCTTGACCGCGGCGACATCGCCGGTGACGCAGGCGCTCACGAGTGCGCTCCCCACCTGCTGCATCGGGCCGGACAACTCCACGTTGGCCGCCTTGAGCATGGCGTCGGTTCCCTCGACCAGGGACACGAGGCCCCGGGTCTCTATCAATCCTATTGCTGGTTGTGACATATCAGTTTTTGTTTTGGTTTTTGTACGGTAAAAAAAATCAGTTTCGCCTGTGGTCGAGGTAGCGTTTCACCTCGCGCGCTACGACCAGTTCCTCGTTGGTGGGAATGATCATGACCTTGACCGGTGAATCGTCCGTGCTGATGACGGTTTCCCCGGCCTGTGCCGCCTCGTTTTTTTCGGCGTCCAGTCGGATGCCAAGCTGGTCTAGATCGGCGCAGATCGCGGCGCGGATGCTGGCGCGGTTCTCGCCGATGCCGGCCGTGAACACGAGCGCGTCAAGCCCGTTTAGCTGCGCGAAATAAGCGCCCAGCCAATGCCGCGCCGACTGCACAAACACGTCAAGCGCGAGCCTGGCCTGCGCGTCTCCGGAATCGGCCGCCGCGATGATGTCGCGAATGTCATTGTGGCCGCCACTCAACCCCTTCAGGCCGCTTTCGTTGCAGAGTGCGTTCTCAGCGTCATCGATCGACAGGCCGTCGCGCCGCATCATGTGCAGCACCGCCATCGAGTCGAGGTCGCCCACGCGGTTGTTGTTCGGCAGACCGGACTGCGGGCTCAGCCCCATGCTGTTGCCGATCGCCGCCCCGTTGAGAATGCCGCTGATCGACGAGCTGCCACCGAGATGGCACGACACCACCCGCAGCGGCGGGCCGTCCACCGGCGAACCGGCGTCATCGACATACAGGTTGCGGGCGCGGTTGGCCACGTCGTCGCGGCCAAGCCGTTCCGCCGAGCGTTCCGCGATAAACTTGTGGCTCGCGCCGTGAAAACCCCAGCGACGGACACCCGCGTCGTGCCAGCTTGGCGGCACCGCGTACCGCCCCGACGCCTCCGGCGCCCATTGATAAAACGCCGTCTCGAACAGCCCCACCAGCGGCACGCCTGGCATCCTCTCCGCGAACAGCCGGATGCCCCGGATGTACGGCGGGTTGTGCGCCGGGGCGATATGGTTGCACGCCTCCATCGCGTTCACGACCTCCGCCGTCAACTCAAGGCAGCCAGTTCGACCCTCGGCCATGATCGTCTTGAACCCCACCGCCGCCAGATCGGCCTCGGAGGCGATCCAGTCGCCCGAACGAAGCTCGTCGAGCACCTGCCCGATCGCCCCGGCGTGGTCGTCCACCCGCTCCAGGCCACCGCGCGTCAACAACTCGCCGTCGCCGCCTGAAAAATCAAACAGGCGGTATTTCATCGAGGTCGACCCCAGGTTGGCGACGAGGATTTTCACGCGATATCAGCCAGGCGCTTGGCCAAGCGGCGGCTCACTGCAGCCACTCGCCCAGGCCCTTCAAATCCTCGTGCGGCCGGGGGATCACCTGCACGCTGATCACCTCGCCGACATCGGCGGCGGCGGCGGCCCCGGCATCGGTCGCGGCCTTCACCGCGGCCACGTCGCCCCGGTAAAAGCCGGTCACAAAGCCGCTGCCGACCTTGTCCCAGCCGGTCATCGTGACGCTGGCCGCCTTCAACGCGGCGTCGCTGGCTTCCATCAACGCACAGAAGCCCTTGCACTCGATCATTCCTATTGCTTGTTCAGCCATGATGTTTTTCTCGTTCAGGGGTTACTTGTTTGCCTTGCCCGGCGGGTTGTTGAACGCCTTCAACAGGTCCTCATGCGGACGAGCGATGACGTGCGAGCTGACCAGTTCGCCAACCCGGGCCGCGGCGTTGGTGCCTGCGTCCACGGCGGCCTTGATGCTGCCGCCGTCTCCCGTGGCCAACACGGTGATAAAGCCGCCG
>CAYWMH010000299.1:0-3137 GCA_964459315.1 uncultured Verrucomicrobiota bacterium | reverse complement strand
CAATTAGTCTTCCGCTTGGCCAAGTTCAACCTGTCTTGGCTGCTAGCCGGCACACCGACCGCGGACGGAGTGATGCCTCAACTTTGACCGTTCCTCCAAACAAGCGGGTTGTGTGCCGTCACGGGGCGCTGCGGCCGCTCTTCTTGAATTCCTCCAGCTTGGCCTTGAGCGTTTTCACGATTTTCGGGTGTTCGTTGTAAAGGTTGGTTGTCTCACCAGGGACGATTGCCAGGTTGTAAAGCTGGGCCGGCGCGACCGGCGCGCGTTCCGGCAGGGCGAATTGATTCAATCCCCATTCGCCTATGCGTCCGTAGTTGTTTCCGCCGGAGCCTTTGTGGTCGAGGTACTTCCAGTCGCCATGGCGTATGGCCAAGGCCAGGCTGATCGTCTGGTGCAGCGTGTATTCGCGGATCGGCTTGTCGCCGGCTTGGCCAAGCAGCGCGGGTAAAATGTCAAAGCTGTCCTCAGCGGCATCGCGCGGGATCGTGGTGCCCGACAGCGTCGCGCAGGTGGCCATCAGGTCGGTGAGACAGACGGTTTGCTCGGAGGTGCTCCCGGCCTCAATCCGCTTCGGCCACCGCGCGATGAACGGCACCCGGTGGCCGCCCTCCCATTGGTCGCGCTTGACGCCTCGCCACGGTCGGGCGCCGTCGTGCTGGTGGGTCTTACGCATGTTTATGACGGTCGGCACCTCCGGCCCGTTGTCGCTCGTGAAGATCAGCAGCGTGTTTTCCCCGTAGCCAAGCTGGTCCAGTTTTTTGGCCAAGCGGCCGACGATATAGTCCAGTTCAAAGATGAAGTCGCCGTGCGGGCCGGCTCCGGTTTTGCCCTTGAACGCCCGCCCGGCAAAGGAGGGCAGGTGCACCGCCTGCGCGGAGTGGAACAGGAAAAACGGCTTGTCCGGAGATTGCTTCTTGTGCGACTCCAGAAACTCGAGGCTCTTTTGCAGGAACACCATGTCCACCTCCTCAAGGTCGAAGCCGGGTGCGATCATGCCGGGGCGGTTGTCGCGGGAGTAGGGGTGCTTGGGCAGCGGCTCGCGGTCGACGATGCGCGTCGGCGGTACGGGGATTTTGTCGCCATCGATGTAGGCATAAAGCCAGTCGGTGGTCGGGCAGCATGCGGTGCCAAAAAAATGATCAAACCCGCGGTCAATCGGCCCGCCGCTGATCGGCTGCGAATAATCGATCCGCTTCACCGCATCGAGCCCGTTTTTGTCGATGGCCTTTCCGTCCTTGTCGTAAAAGGTCATCCCTACGTGCCATTTCCCGAACATCGCGGTCGTGTAGCCTTGGCTCCGGAGCAGGCCGGGAAGGGTGAGTTGATTCGCCTTGATGAGGCACGGCCCACCGGCTCCGGTAAACACCCCCTTCATGCCGTTGCGGAAAGCCATCCGTCCGGTCAGCAGGCTGTATCGCGTCGGCGTGCAGACGGTGGAGGGGCTGTGGGCGTCGGTGAACCGCATGCCCGACTTGGCCAGTCGATCGATGTTCGGAGTGGCTACCTTGGCCTCGGAATTGTAACAACTGACATCGCCATAACCGAGGTCGTCGGCGAGAATGAGGACGATATTCGGCTTGGCCTGATGATGATCGGGCAGCGCCGCGCTTGGCCAAGCGCCAAGCAGGCTGAGGCCAAGCGTCGCATGGCAGAGGCAAGTCCGGTACGGCTTCATGAGATGTGGTTTAAACCAAGCGTAATCGTACAGGGCAGCGGGCACCTGGTGAAGCCGAAAATCGGGAGAACGCTTGACGTGAGTGCTGGGCTTGGCAGTTTTGCCGGTCACTCAATCGCGTATGACTTCGTGCAGATGAGACGGTTTGACATGATCGCATGGCTTCTTTTGGGGGCAACGACCGGGTTCCATGCGGCCGAGTTGCACTTCGAGATTCAAAATGAAGGTGGCCAGCTGTTGCCATGCCGAATTCACCTGTTTGACCAAAACGAAAAACCGCAGAGAGCAGCCGGCCTGCCGTTTTGGCGCGACCACTTTGTCTGCCCGGGGGTGGCGCGGTTGGAGTTGCCGCCCGGCCGGTATCGTTACGAGATCGAGCGCGGTCCGGAGCATGAGCGGTTGAACGGGGAGGTCGCCGTCAGCGAGGAGTCGCCCGGGCGGGTGCACCGCCGGCTGGAGCGCATCGCCCAACTCCGCAGCGAAGGATGGTTCTCGGGGGATCTGCACATTCATCGTCCGCTGTCACAGATCTCTCTTTTGATGAGGGCGGAAGACCTGGACTTTGCGCCGGTCATCACCTGGTGGAACCGGCGCAATCAATGGGAGCCGAGGCAACATGCACAGGCCGGGGAGGACGAGCGGGAGGGGGGTGCGCTGCTGTTTCACCGGATGTCGCATCCCATCGACATCACCAAATCAAGCCGCGAGATGCCGTCGCCGTTGGCATACGTCGACCAGGCTCGTCGGCAGCATCCCGGCGCCTGGATCGATATTGAGAAGCCGTTCTGGTGGGACGTGCCTGTCTGGCTGGCCAGCGGCAAAATGCAGTCGGTCGGCGTGGCGAACAATCACATGTGGCGTAGTCGGATGCTCCCGACCGAGGCGTGGGGTCGAGCGCGTGATGCCGAACGGCTGCCGCCACCGCTCGGCAACGGCTTTTGGACGCAGGAAATCTACTATCATATTCTCAACACCGGCATCCGCATTCCGCCCTCAGCTGGCAGCGCGTCAGGCGTGCTGGGCAATCCGCTGGGTTACAACCGCGTGTACGTGCATCTCGACGGCAAATTCAGCGAACGGGCCTGGTGGGACGGCTTGGCCAAGGGGAGCTGTTTCGTGACCAACGGCCCGTTGCTGCGGGTGCGCGCCAACGGTCGACTGCCCGGAGCCGTGTTCCAGTCGCAAACCGGCAAGCCGTTGGACCTGAAACTGGACGTGCAACTCACCACGCTTGACCGCTTGGCCAAGCTGGAGGTGGTCCAAAACGGTAGCGTGACACAAACCATCCCGTGCAACGGCGAGAGCATCCAGGCTCATTCGTTGGAATGGAGAGCTTCCGAAAGCGGCTGGTTTTTAGTGCGGGGCATCGCCGAGAATCAAGAGACCTTTCGCTTCGCCTCCAGCGGCCCATTTTATGTTGAGCTTGGCCAAGAGAAGCGGCGAATCAGCAAAGCCTCATCCC
>CAYWMH010000298.1:0-3150 GCA_964459315.1 uncultured Verrucomicrobiota bacterium | reverse complement strand
GCGCAATCGACGCGAAGAAGACCTACACGGTTGCCTTCTGCTGCAACAACTGCGCCGGCAAATTCAAGAAAGACCCGGCCAAGCACATCGCCAAGGTCAAGTAAGCAACCCGCGACAACCATTTAAAAAAACCGCCTCGGAAACGGGGTGGTTTTTTTATTTAACCAAGACTCTTCAGCGCGTGATACCCCGGTCACCGGTCTCGATAAAGGCGAGGAAGTGCTCCAACTCAGGCAAAGCTGGAATCTCGGCGCGGATGGCCTCCACGGCGTTGCCAGTAGTCAGACCTTTTCGAAAATAAATCCGGTGTGCCTGCCGCAGCGCCTCCTGCGCCTCGGAGGTGATGCCATTACGCTCCAGACCCACCTTGTTCACGGCTCGCGTCCGGGCCGGGTTACCGTCCACCATCATGAATGGTGCCACGTCACTCACGACCTTGGAACACCCGCCGATGATCGACATTTTGCCCAGTCGACAGAATTGGTGCACCGCCGACAGGCCACCGACGATCGCGTAATCCTCGACGATCACGTGCCCGGCAAGCGTGCCATTGTTGGACAGGATTACATGGTTGCCCAATAGCACGTTGTGGGCGATGTGGCTGTACGCCATGATGTGATTGTCCGACCCCAGTACCGTCGCCTCGCCGTCGCCGGTGGCGCTGTGCACAGTTGCGTTTTCGCGGAAGGTGTTGCGATCACCGATGCGCGTCCATGTCGTGCCGCCCTGCCATTTCAAATCCTGTGTCTTGAGGCCGATGGCGGCGAAGGGGAAAAACTCGTTGCCGGAGCCGATCTCGGTGTGGCCGTCGATGACGACGTGCGAATGCAGCCGATTCCCCTGGCCAAGCGCGACATTCCCGCCGACGAGACAGTACGGCCCAATCTCGCAGCCGTCACCAATGACCGCATCGGGATGAACAACCGCGCTGGGATGAATCTCAAGCATGGGGTTGTTACTTCCCCGCGAGGGAGAAAGTGATCTCGGCCTCGCTGACCAAATCGCCGCGCACCGTGCAGACGCCCCGTGCCTTGGCCACCTTGCCGCGAGCGCGCAGCAGCTCGATGTCGATCTGCAACACGTCGCCCGGCTTGACCGGTTTGCGCCACTTCACCTTCTCGGCCGACATGAAGTAGGCGATCTTGCCGGCGTTATCCGCCTGCTTGAGCGTGAGGATGCCGGCCACCTGCGCCATTGCCTCCAGTTGCAGCACGCCCGGCATGATCGGGTGCCCGGGGAAGTGGCCCTGGAAATACGGCTCGTTGATGGTGACGTTTTTCTCCGCGGTGATCTGGTTGCCGTCGATCCGCGTCACCCGGTCCACCATCAGGAACGGGTAGCGGTGCGGCAGGATCTGCATGATCTGCTCGGCGTCCAGTGGGGCTGTTGTTTCTTCGCTCACTTGGCTGGGTTCGGGTTGGATCGGTTGCTTTGCCGGTTTCTCGTCCGGCGGGGAAAAACTTTGCGCGGCCACGCGGGGGCGCTGTGCCTGCTGCAGGATGCGCCGGGCCAGGCCGCAGTTGGCGGCGTGCCCCGGCTTGACTGCGACGATGTGCCCACGCACCGGCGAGCCGACGAGGCTCAGGTCGCCAATGATGTCCAGGATCTTGTGGCGCACAAACTCCTCCCGGTAACGCATTGGCTCGGTCGTCAGCACGGCGTCGTCGCGGATGACAATGGCGTTCTCGAGGCTGCCGCCGCGGATGAGGCCATTCTTGATGAGGTACTCGATCTCCTCGTAAAAACAAAACGTGCGCGCCTGGGCGATCTCGCTCTCCCACGACTCAGGTGTCAGCTCGACGCTGAAAAACTGGGTGAACCGCCCCCCCTTGTCGGAGCTGGTGCAGGTGACCTTGAAGCCGTCGTGAGGGAAGGCAGAGATCACCGTCCCGTTGTGCGTGTACTCGATTGGATCGGTGACGGTGATCGGCTCGACGCGCTCGGCCTGCGCCTCGATGCCGGACGCGTGAATCATTTTGCAGAACTGCCGAGCGCTGCCGTCCGCCACGGGTGGTTCGCTGGCATTCAACTCGACCACGGCGTTGGTGATCCCGAACCCGTACAGGGCCGCCAGCACATGCTCCACGGTCTGCACCTTGGTGTTGCCCTTGGAAATTGTTGTCGAGCGGTCAGTCTCGGCGACGTTCCCGACCTGCGCCGGGATCTCCGCGCGACTGTCGAGATCCACCCGGCGAAAGGTGATGCCGGAATTCGGCGGCGCGGGCAGCAGGGTCATCTCGACCTTGTTGCCGCTGTGCAGGCCGATGCCGGAAAAACTGGCCGGCTTGGCCAATGTTTGCTGTTGCAGCACGGAGCGTATTTAACAGGCGGGCTCGGCCATTGGCAAGGTCTACGCCCGGCTCAGCCGCGAATCGTGGCGCTGAGGTCGTCCCGCAGCCGATCGATTACTTTTTCGTGGACGGCATCAACCTGCTTGTCCTTCAGCGTGCCCTCGGCGGACCGGTAATGGAAGGCGTACGCCACGCTCTTCCGCCCGGCCTCGACACCCTCCCCGCGATAGACGTCGAACAGTTCCACCGACTCGAGGTGTTTCGGCTTGGCCTTGCGGACGCTTCGCAGCACGGCGTCGTGCGTGGTGTCGTCGGCCACGAGCATCGCGATATCGCGCCGCGTGCCGGGAAATGCCGGCAGCGCCTTGAAGCTGCGCTTGGTCGTGCGTCGCTGCAGCGCTTGGCCAAGATCGAACTCGGCGAGGAAAACCGGGTGCTTCAGGTCGTGCCGCCGCGCGAGCCGCGGCGACAATTGGCCAAGCCTGCCCACCGGCGCGTTGCCCAGTTTCACGCTGCCGGACTCGACAAAAAACTCGCCCGGCTCTTCGTGCCGCTCGTAACTAACGCCGCGCAGGCCGAACTGCCCGGCAAACTCCTCGATGATCCCCTTGAGGTCGGCGAACTCGTTCACCGCGTCGCGCTCCGCGCCCTCGTGAAACGGCGCAGCACGACGACCGGTCAACGCGATGGCCAGACTCCAACCTTCCACCTGCTGGCCATCGTCAGCGCGGAACACCCGGCCGATTTCGAACAGCGCCGCGTCGGCGGGATCGTGGTTGGCGTTGTGCTGCAGCGCATTGGCCAAGCCGGGCACCAGGCTCGTCCGCAGCGTGGCCGGCTCGCGGCGCCGCGGAGCCGC